>JAYVNZ010000205.1:0-6563 GCA_043758185.1 Gemmatimonadaceae bacterium
GCGCATCTGGGAGGGCTGGCCTTTGGCTGGCTCTATTTCCGGACTCCGCCGGCCGCCAGCCTCGACCGTCTGCGGCAGCGTATTTCATCGGCGCCTGACTATCAGGACGACGCGCCACCGCGTGCCATTCCGCGCACCCTTCCGCGTGCGCGCGCGCAACGGGACGAGGTGGACGAGATCGTGGCCAAGAGCAAGGCCGTTTCGTCGCAGCAACGCCCCTCGGTGCGCGCGATCGTGGTGCCGCCGAGGAATGGCGTTGACGTCCGCGCGTCGGAGTTGGACCGGGTGCTGGACAAGATTTCGTCGCGAGGGCTGGACAGCCTGTCGCACGACGAGCGCGCGCTCCTGGACGACCTGGCCAGGCGTCTTCGCGGCGACAGCTGAAGCGCGGCCGAGGCGTTTAAAAAAAGCGCCCCCTGGACTTGCCAGGGGGCAGTACCGCCAGGCCGTTCTCCCGGCGGCAACGGCCGATCCAGAGGGGACCGGCACACCCCCAAGATACGATGCTCGCAGGGGAGGGCGCCAGAGTCATTTCACGCCGCTAACTTCTCCACATGCCACGACCTGACTTGCTGGAGACGTTCCCCAATCCCTGTCCGGGACGCCCGTACGAAATTGCCATGGAGTGCCCGGAGTTCACCTCGCTCTGCCCCCTGGGTGGCATCGAGACCGATGCGGCCGAGCTGACGTTGCTGGATGGCGGGGCGCCGGACTTTGCCACCATCCATATCACCTATGTTCCCGGTGATGTGTGCGTCGAGCTCAAGAGCCTGAAGCTGTACCTGTGGAGCTTCCGGAACGACGGGATCTTCTACGAGCGGGCGGTCAACCGGATCCTCGATGACTTGGCGGCCGTGGTGAAGCCGGCCTGGATGGAGGTGCTGGGCGACTTCAACATTCGTGGCGGCATCAAGAGTGTGATCACGGCACGCGTGGGCGCACGGGCAGGCGCCTGACGGCGGTTCCGGCCCGCGGTGACCATTTCGCGTCACGTACGGGTCCTCTGGGCATTCGCACGACGGACGACGGGGATTGATGCACGGCTGCCGCTCCCACCAATGCAGCCGTGCACACGACCGTTGCGACACCGCAGGCGTTCTTGCTGGTCCCGCCTCCGTCACCCTAGCTTTGGCATCCCTCCTATTTCTCCCCGAGCGTGTTCATGCTGAGACTTCGATCGCTAATCGGCGGTATCGCCGTTCTTGCGCTTTCTATAGTTCCCACTCGCGCCGTGCACGCACAGGGCGTGACCACGGGTTCGCTCGTGGGCACCGTCACGGATAACACCGGTGCGGCCGTCGAGGCCGCGCAGGTGCAGGTCCGGAACGCCTCCACCGGATACAACATCGGGACAGTGACGCGTTCCACGGGCAGCTACATCATCCAGGGTATCGAGCCCAACCAGAACTACCGCATCACGATCCGGCGCATCGGGTATGCGCCCACCACGCGTGATGGCATCACCATCAGCCTGGGGCAGGCGCGCCGCGAGGACTTCAAGCTGGTGCGCGAAGTCGCGACGCTCGGCGAGGTGTCGATCACGGCATCGGCAACCGACGCCGTGATCAATGCGTCGAAGACCGGCACCAGCACGTCGATTTCGGACTCCGCGCTCCGCCGGTTGCCGACCATCAACCGCAACTTCACGGACTTCGTGCAGCTGGTGCCGCAAGTGTCCACAACCACCGGCTTCCTGTCTGGCGGCGGCGTGAACCTCCGGCAGAATTCCATCCAGATCGACGGCGCGCAGTCGAGCGACCTGTTCGGACTCGGCACCACGGGCCAGCCGGGCGCTTCAGCGGGCGCCAAGTCGATTCCGCTGGACGCCGTGAAGGAGTACCAGGTGCTGCTCTCGCCCTTCGATGTGCGGCAGGGCAGCTTCGGCGGCCTGCTCATCAACGCCGTCACGAAGAGCGGCACGAATGACTGGCACGGCACCGTGTATGGCGACTCGCGCAGCCAGAGCCTGACGCGGTCGCAGCCGTACCTCAATGCCTACAAGTCACGACACGTCAGTGCATCTGTGGGTGGTCCGCTGGTGAGGGACAAGCTGTTCCTCTTTGCCAGCGGGGAAGTCCAGAAGCTGGATCAACCTGCAGGCGGTTCGTATATCGGCGCGCCAGACCAGTTCGTGACGCAATCGACGATCGATGCCGTGAATGCCGCGGCGGCGAAGTACGGGCTCGCGGACGGCGGCACGGGCGAGCAGATCTTCAAGAAGAATCCGAATCGCAACGCGTTCGTTCGCATGGATGCGTACCTGCCGTTCTCCACCCGGCTGGTGTTGCGCCACAACTACGCGTCGGCCGACAACACCGTCTTCGGCCGAGGCCTCGCGACGTCGGCCACGCCGAACTTCGGTCTCACGTCGAACCGGTATGACCTGAGCAACACGTCAAGGAGCTCGGTAGCCGAACTGCTGACGAACACCTCCAGCGGCATGTACAACGAGTTTCTCGCGAACTACTCGACGATCAAGGACTTCCGCACGGTGCCGCAGAAGTTTCCGCAACTCACGGTGCGGGGCATCGCGCGCTCGGATGATCCCACGAAGACCGCCAACCTGGTGCTGGGAACGGAGAACTCGTCGCAGGCCAACTCGCTGGACCAGCGCACCATGGAGTTCACGGACAACCTCACCATTCCGGTGAGCTCGCACGCCATCACTATTGGTGGCAAGGCGCTGTACTACAAGTCGATCAACCTGTTTGCCCAGAACTCCTTCGGCAACTGGACCTTTGGCAGCCTGGATGCCCTGAACAATGGAGTGGCCACGTCGTATGTCATCAGCGCGCCGGCGCCCACGGATCCGTACAACGGGCTCGCCACCATCAAGGCCGCGACGTACAGCGGTTACATCGAGGATGCCTGGCAGGCGACGCCCACGCTCTCGCTCACGTTCGGCGTGCGCATGGACAAGCCCGTGTTCGACAACGTGCCGCCGCTCAATCCGGAAGTGTTGACGGACTACAACCGGGAGACGAGCAGTGTGCCGCATACCGCGCAGGTTTCCCCGCGGTTCGGCTTCAACTGGGACGTGACCGGCGACCAGAAGAACCAGTTGCGCGGCGGCGTGGGCTCCTTCAGCGGCCCCACACCCTTCGTGTATCTGTCCAACGCGTTCGGCAACTCGGGGCTCAGCGGGTACTCGTCGATCACCTGCAATGGCGCGACACTCACGAACACGTCCGCCACGTCCACTGGTGTGCCGGCATTCACTGCGGCGAATGCGGCCAATCCACCGCTCCAGTGCCTGGACGGGACGCGTCCCAATGGGACAATTGCGCCAGGTGCGGCGATCTCCGGACCGGCCGCCGGCGCCAACGTGAACACCATCGACCCCACCTTCAAGAACCCGAAGTACCTGAAGGCAACCGGCGGATTCGATCACCGCTTCGCGAACGGCATCGTCGGCACCATCGAGGGGCTGTATACGCGGTCGCAGAACAACGCGTTCTACCGGAACCTGGCGCTCACCGCCAACCCGGTTGCGCAGGACATCCATGGCCGCCAGCTGTACGGCATCCTCACACCCACGGGCGCCACGCCGACCACGAGCGGGCCACGCCTCGCCGTTCTCGATGTGACGAATGCGTCGGGCGATTACACGTGGAGCGCGACGGCACAGCTCCAGAAGTCGTTCACGGACAACTTCGACGGCTCGCTGGCGTACACGCACCAGGTGTCGCGCGACGTGGTGTCGGTGACGAGCAGCACGGCCGGTTCCAACTTCCGGTACCAGCGTGACGTGAGCGGCCGCCTGGATGACCTCAGCCTGGGCAAGTCGAAGTACGATCAGCCGCACCGCATCATTGCAACGGGCTCCTACCGGTTCCCCACGTTCACCGACGTGTCCGTGATCTATACGGGCAACTCGGGTGCGCCGTACGATTACGTGTACGGTTCCAATGGCGGCACCACGGGCGACCTGAATGGCGACGGCCAGTCGCAGAACGACCTGCTCTACGTGCCACTCAGTGCGCTGGACCAGAGCGAGATCCTGTTTGCGGGCTACAACGGCACCTCGGCGGCGCGGGCGACGGCCGCCACGCAGGCGCAGGCCTTCGAGAACTTCATCAACAGCACGCCCTGCCTGAACGAGGCGCGCGGCACCATCCTCACGCGCAATGCCTGCCGGAATCCATGGGTGAATGAATTCGACCTGTCGGTTGCGCAGTCGCTGGGCAAGCTGGGTGGACGGGCGCTGGAGAACCTGCAGGTTCGGCTGGACATCGTGAACCTTGGCAACCTGCTGAACAAGGACTGGGGCAGGCAGGCGTTCTCGGACCAGGGCAGCACCTGCGGCCAGATCTGCAGTGCGACGATTGCGCTGGTGCACACGGCCAATGCGCTGCCGTCCGGCGTGACGACGAACAGTCCGATCGCGCAGGGCATCTACACGTTCAACACGGCGTATCAGGCGTACAATGCCGACAATGCGTCGTCGAACTACCGGATGCAGCTGTCGATGCGGTACAGCTTCTAGCTGGTGGCGGGTGGCAGGTCTGCGTTGACGATCAGCATGGCGCCCCCACGAGCTTCGGTTCGTGGGGGCGCTGTTCATGTGGGACGTGCGGCGGCAGGATCCGCGCTGCATCGTTTGGATGACGCCTCGATGACGCCGGGAGCGAGCTTTCCGGCGTACGGATGGAGAGACACGCCGGTCGTAGCGCGGCTGTAGCGCTGACGGGTGCAGGCACGGCGAATCGAAAGAAGGTGCGAGCCGCACCCACTGTGCTGCGCGCGAGCCACGCGCGGTGTGCCCAGGGGAACCTTCATCGAGAGATGACACAATGAATCATGCCGCCTTCGGCGCGGGATCCCGCGCCATGATGGGTGAGATGCAGGACAGGAACGGTGAACGCGCATGACACACTCGACGCGTTTTTTCCGTTTCGCAGGGTCGTTGATGGCCGAGTGCCGATATCCCGCGGTAGCAGTTGTTGGCGCCAGTGTGCTGATGCTGGCCGTTTCGTGCAGTGATGCGCCAACGATCACCGGCGTGCCGGCGAAGGTGCCGGGCGCATCGCTCGTGAGTGCGCATCAGGGCCCGGTCGTCAGCGACGTAATTGTCATGCACCGGTCCACACAGGTTGCCGCGCATCATGGTGTGCCGGCTGTGCACAAGTCGTTCACCGAGAAGATTGGCGGGAGTGTGCGCGCTGTCCGAAAGGACGAGGGCGAGCTCCCGAGTACGGCAGGACCAGACTTCAGCGCGGGCGAGCTGGCGCGTCCCGTAATGTCGCTTCCAGCCCGGCTCGAAATCGGGATATGTTCCGCTCTCCCCACCTGGTCGAAAGCAGAGCGGACCGCGGCCGGTGGCACCGCACTGTCATCGGGAACGGGTGACGGGCCGGCGTCGGTCGTGAAGATCAAGGCTGAGGATGGAACGCTCCTGACGGTCGAGCGGACGTGGGTCAGGACGTCCAGGACGTGGCAACTGGATCGGCAGGTGACGACGACGGCGGACAAGCGGTATCGCGATGAAGTGGTGTACGAGCACCAGTCAGAATCCGGAGAGCACATTGATCGCGCCCTGCCAGTTGTCGCATGTGCTGGCGCTCGTGGTCCCGGCATCTCGCCAGCCGTGGCATCGCACAGCTTCTATGCGCCGCACACCACATCGCTTACCGCCCGCCTGTTTCCGCTCACCGAAGGCGTGGCGGCGGACTATGCGTGTGGCACCAGCGATTGTTTCGCAGAACAGAATGCCGTGTACTCGGCAGACGTGGCGTTGGCGGGCGCGGCAACAATCGCGGCCTATGCCTGCACCTTTGTTGCTGTGGTCGTTCCGGCGGCCTGCCTCGCAGCCGGAGTTGCCTGGACGATAGCGGTGGGAAATCTCGCGTTCGCGCAGCGTACGCTCAATCATTGTCTCTATCTGCTCAATCATCTCGTTGTGCAGCCTTTATCACCCTTCAAGGCTTTCGCGGTCACGGGCTCGCTGGCAGTCAGTGATGCGGCAGGCAGGGCGAGTCGAATTCTTGATACGCCGCCCACTATCTCTGCCGATTGCAGCGGCGGGGGCTCGAGTGGTGCGGGCACATTGTGTCATTACGAAAATTTCGAGATTTCGTACGATGGTGGCTTGACGTGGAGTTGGCTTGCCTCAGTGCTGGTGTGCGTGTAGCGATGTGCGACGTCCCGGTCCCGCATGCATACTCATTGCGTGACTCGGGGCATGTCGTGGTTCCGTGAGGTTCGTGTGCCCGCGAGGGTTGGACACACGGGCCTCACACACTCTTCACCCTGAATTTCAGGAGGTAGTGCTCATGAGCGATTCCGTGTTCCGGCGCATAGCCCTGACGGCAACTGTTCTCGCGCTGATGACCAGTGTGGCCACGCCTGCGCTCCTCTTTTTCAAGTGGATGGAAATGTCAGGATCACGCATCGCCATCGTGGCAACGGGCGTGATGATCCTGACACTCGGCCTCCAGATCATATTTGTTGCCGTCCAGGCATTTCGAAACGGGCGACAGCCCATCGCGATCCGCGGGATGGGGCATGATGCGTGGATGACTGTGATTGTCATGACGGCCATTCCGGGCGCCGCGTGGGGTGCC
>JAYVNZ010000206.1:0-14850 GCA_043758185.1 Gemmatimonadaceae bacterium
CTCGCGCTGGCACTCCTGGTGATGACGTCGATGCAGGAGGTGCACCTCTCCGTGCTGAGCGAGCCGTTGTACCTGGCGTGCATGGCGCTGGTGCTGGCGGCCATGGTGCTCGCTCCTGCACGGCCACTGTATGCGGCGATCCCGGCGGCGGTCGGCGTGATGACGCGCTACGCCGGCGCGTCGCTCGTTGGTGCGGCGGCACTCTGGGCGCTGCTGCAGCCCGGGCACTGGCACGTCCGCGCGCGGCGCGCGGTGGTGGCGATCCTGCCAGCGCTGCTGCTGCAGGCGGTGTGGGTGGTGCGCACGCGCATGACTGCCGGCCCGGGGGAGATCCGCAAGTTTGCGCTGTATGGTGACCTGGGCCGCACGTTCCGCCAGGGGGGCGAGACCCTGATGGCGTGGCTGATTCCCGATGCAGGCGCCGAACAGGATCCCCTGCCGCATCGCCCCGCGCTGGCGCTCGCAGCGGGCCTCGCGCTGGCCACGCTGGTGGCGATCGGGGTGTGGCGCGCCTGGCGCATTGCGCACGACGCCGGAGATCGCGCGCAATCACCCCGGGACGATCGCGATGCCAAGCGCGCAGGGGTGGCGTGGCGGCTATGCACTGCAGCGACGCTGCTGCTCCTCTGCTACACAGGCATCCTGGGCGTTTCGCGCGTGGTGGCGGACCCCGGGATTCCACTGGACGAGCGCATCATGGCGCCGGCGCTGCTGCTGATCACGACGATGGCCGCGACAGGCCTGTGGTTCTGGTGGCGTGGAACGCGGTTGCACGTTGCGCGCGGAGCCGTGGCGATCGGCCTGTTCGTCTGGGGCTGGGCGGCAACGCAGGCAACCCGCGCGAAGGCGCAGTGGCCCATGAGCTGGGGCTCCGACTTTGCCGGAGAGCAGTGGCGCGAGAGCGACGTGCTGGCGTGGGCCCGTACGGATGGTGCGCGCTCTCCACTCTACACCAACTGGCCCGCCGCCGTGTACTTCCACCTCCATCGGCCGTCGCGCGAGCTGCCGCGCACGAGCGACGCACGTACCGTGACGGCATTTGCGGACACCGTGCGGGTGCGCGGCGCACGAGTGCTGCTGTTCGATGCACCGAGCCCGGAACTGGGTCCGGACGAATCCGTGATGAAGGCCCACGGGCTGCACGAGATCCGTCGGCTTCGGGACGGCGTCATCCTCGGCGCCGAGCGGTGAGCGGGGACTGTACGGTGATGATCCGCGCGAGATGCCCAGCCTGGAATTCATATCTCCAAAGCCGTAGTGGATGCGAGCCGCCATGCGCTCGGCGCCAAACTCTTCCTGCGCCGTCGTCTGCTTCCCGCCGTCGGCGCGCTTGACCGCGAAGAACCCAAATAAGCCCGCCGCCTCGCAGGTCAGACATCAGATCGGGGATGCTTGGCGTGACCTTCGCCGCGGCACTGGTACAGTTTGAATTTGCGACCTTGTCCAGGTGCAGGGGTTTCCACAAGCTACGTCGAATCACAGAACACGCGGATGCTGACCAACATCCGCCGCATGACGCGGCTCACCAACGGCCACAGCAAGAAGCTTGAGAAACACATCCACGCGACGAGCCTATGGTTCACGCTCGATTGTCTCAAGTGCACCGGATTTACCGGCGTCCCTTTCGATCGTGAGGCCTCCATTGTCGAGGGCCTCACGATCAGTTGGAATGATCAACTCCAAGCAGCTATTACTTCTTATACAGAAACGAGAATCCGCCTTCCGCCACAGTCACCGTGCCCGTACCAATCGTGCCCGTGGAGACCGACCCGTCCTTGGAAGTAAACGCCACCGCCGTCCCGCTAGTGGTGTACGTCCCAGCATCATTGTCTGTCGTCGTCGACACTGTGCTGCCACTTGTAGTCCGGTAAACGTTCGAAGCCGTATATGTTCCACCTACATTGATGACGGCTTGACCCGATAGAACCTCAATCCTGGGTGCTGCTGCTTGGGCAATAAACGGTAGTGGGGCGCCGTTTATACTTTGCAAAGTGTACGTTCCAACGATGGATGCCGACGGATTCGTCGAACTGTCTCCCCCACATGCCGAGAGAGTGAGAAAGGCGAATGCCGCTATGAATTTCCGCATGGTAGGTTGTCTCGACATTTGAGAGATAGGTTTCTTAGAAGAATACGATGACTATGTCTATGTTCGTCCAATGGGGTAAAATACCATCTTTAGAGCGATCGTAGATCATCGTCGCACTCCATTGCCAGTCCTGTTCTAAGTCGTTCTAAGTCTTCGCTAGAGCCCCTGACCGTGTGTGGAAAGTCTTCGGTATCTCACTGGGGCGTCTCCGCCCAGCCAAAATAAAACGTTGAAGGCGGAAGTTCGAGTTGTCAGAGCGCAGACTCTCAGCAGGACGCCTACTTACGCGTGACCTCAACGACGACGCCCGGCGCGTCGCTCTTGAGCGCCAGTTCACCAACCGCCCTGCCATGGGCGAGCTTAATGTGGATCTCAGCGGGGCCCACTGTACCGACCTGCTTCACAAGCGTGGCGTTAGCCGTCTCAGGGTTGAGTCCATACCAGGAACCCGTCATTCCATCAACGACAACGCCAATAAGTCCAGTTAGGAGAACATCCGCGATGACCGTTCCTACACCAATACTGTTGGTGACGGCGACATTCGCCGGAGCATACCCGGGCGCGGTAAACGTCAAGATGTAGTTATTCTTTCGCTCCAAGTTCAACGTACCGGGCGCAACAACGTTCATGGATACAGGACTTGTCTGAACAGTCGCGCCGGGGACGGAACTCTGAACCATGATGTCCTGACGCGACCCATGCATCATCGTTCCACAGCCCGTTGACAATACGTAAAGAGGCAACAGGCAATATAGAGTGGCACCTTTCATAAAATTGGTGGGGACGAAGGATGGAGTTGCACGGAGCGCGCTAATGCGTTGTATTAGCCCGGGCATCATCGCTAAACGCCCCGTACATGTCAAACATTAGAATATCTTAAGCTTTGCTCCTGGCAGCCATCGCCCCAAGCGGTCTTGCGGTTCGCGGCGGTCGGTGTCATTGTCTGCCGTAGTCAGGGACAGTCGGTAATCACCGACCTTATCCCGGCTCCCCTCCTGATATCGGCATGAGTTCACTTATGCCAGGTGTCCCCGTGCTCAACTGGCATAGCTCACGGCTCGTTCCTTCTCCCTTGCGCAAGCGAGGTGTTTTGCGGGCCGCTTGCGTGGGCATGCTGGTCTCGTGCGGAGGCGGCAGTGACGGTCCGACGCAACCGGCGGCGCCGGTTCTGACCACTATCAGCGTCACCCTTGCGTCCAATTCCATCCTTCGTGGGGTCATCGACCGCGACTACTGCGACAGGACTTGACCAGCGCGGGGCCTCGATTGGAATCGGCGCGGTTTCGTGGTCGACAGGTTCGCCGGCGATAGCCACGGTCAACGTGTCAGGCATCGTCAGCGGTTTGAGCGTCGGCCAGTCGTCGGTCATTGCCAATGTGGGGGGCAAGCAGGGGCAGACCACGGTGACGGTGATGATGGTGCCGGTTGCGACGGTCTCGCTGACTCCGTCGACCGCTTCGGTAGTCGTGGGTGGCACGCAACAACTCACCGCAACGACGCTCGATGCGAGTGGGGCGACGCTGTCGGGTCGGACTGTGACGTGGAGCACGTCCGACCTCACGAAGGCCACGGTAAGCGCGAGCGGGTTGGTAACCGCGGTCGCGGTAGGCACAGGGACGATCACAGCAACGGCCGAGGGTAAGTCGGCAACCGCCTCGATCGTGGTCGGCGCGGTTTCCGCCAGCATAGACTCGACCCTCGTACGCAGCGGAGCGACTGAATCCGTTTCGGTCGCCGCCGCAGTAGTTACTACTACAGCGCCCTCGAGCGGCGCGGTGAGCGTAATTGCGCGGGTAGATTCAACCACCGGCGCGTCGCTTCAGAATAAGACAGGCGCCGGGATGCAGATCACCGTCCGGTCAGAACAGGCGAGCTCGACAGATTCGATTCTTCTCGCGGTGAAGCTTGCCTCGGCCATACCGCCGTCCGGAAAACGATTAATGGTGCTCGCTACTGTGGCGGAGATGGGCACGAGCACGCCCACGCTGACATACAAGTTCATGGCCCCGGAAACTCAGGTCTCAGCGTCGCGGCTCGGCAGCTCGCCGTCGCAAAGGGGCATCGGCAGTATCATTACGTTCGCGCGCACTCTGCCGGCGAAGGTTACATCCGTTCTCACATTTGCGCCGTTCTACACAGATTTGGATTGTCCAGCAGGATACAATCTCCGCGCTGACCCAAACGATAAGGAGCCGCTCGGCGACCGAATACCACTGGTCTTTGTCCACGGCATCCAACTTGATCAGAGCGAGTGTGATGAGGTCACCGCCTTCGACGTTTTTGAGGGCACCACTTTCGGTGGTATGCGTGATCAAGTCGGGAAGAGTCCGCTTTTGCAAGCACGATACAAGATGTACGGTCTGCGCTATCCCTCTTACAATGGGGTCGGGAGCGCTGCTGTGAACGCGGCGCGTCTATTGAGCGGATTGCCAAAGGGACCGATTGTGATCGTGGCGCACTCGATGGGAGGGCTGGTCGGACGATTTTATATGAAGTACCAAGCGGGCCCGCCGGTCGACATGATGATTACGCTGGGGACGCCCGTTTTGGGCTCGCGAGCAGCGGTCGACAACATTTTCACGGAAGAAACACATAAATGCTACAGCAAAAGTAAAAACGTACCCTCCTGGCTTTATATCAAGTACGTCAGCTGGCTTTACAACGGATGGTTGGGTGATGTTGCCGCGGTACAAGGGAAGCGTGACTTGGACCCTCACAGCGCGATCATTAGCGCGGTAAAGGACTTCAATCCCCCAGAGATCATCGGTCTGCGAGGGACGAAGGAGCCGGCTTCGATACTGCATGACGACGCGAGCAGGCTAGTCACCGGCACATTCGTAGCAGCTGGATGCTACTTCGCCGAGCTCGGTGATGCGTCCGACGGCGTAGTAGCGTTTTCCAGTGCGGGTCCTCCCGGCCTTGATGTGACGACTCTTAGTGGCTTCGACCACTCCGAGCTACATGGCGACGATATAGCTCACCGTCCCGAGCCGAACCTTTTCGTCGTTGGTCAGCTCACCAAGCACATCACTCCGACGAAACTCGCCGTGATTGACGGTAACGGCCAGACTGGCGCAGGTGATCGGGATCTCACCGCTCCGCTGCGTGTGCGCGTGTTGAATGCGGCGGGCAAGGGCGTGTCCGCAGCACCAGTGTCGTTCGGGATCAACACCGGGGGCGGATACCTGCGCGACGTCAGTGAAAAAACCGATGTTAATGGCTATGCTTCAGCAAGCTGGCAACTGGGTACGACGGGATTACAATCTGTTCGTGTCGGGTCTGGTACGCTCGCGCCCGTAGCATTTTCGGCTGCTCTTACCGATGGCGTCCTCCCCAATCCGGTACTGACGATAAGTGCAACAGCAGTAATATTCTCCGCTTCGGTCGGTGGTGCATCGCCTGCACCTCAGGTACTGCAGATCACTAATAGTGGAAACGGTACGCTGGGTGCGCTTTCCCTGGGCGGCACAGTGTATGAGGCGGGTCAGCAGGGCGGCTGGCTGACGACTAGCCTCAGCGCTCCAAACGCACCAGCGGCAATGCAAATCGCCGCCGCGACGAAGGGGCTCGTCGCCGGAAGTTATTCGGCAACAGTGGCGGTACAGTCGGTCGGTGTAGGCAATTCCCCACGCACGATCAGCGTTAAGCTGAATGTCGGGCCTGCTGCCGCTTCCGCGGTTTCGAAAATCGTGGTGACTCCACCCTCAATTCAGTTCAGTGTTGGTGCGGCGCAGTCGCTTACAGCGTCAGCATTAGACAGTGCAGGAGGGGTGATAGGGGGCGTTGCGTTCTCCTGGTCGACTACCAATCCTGCCGTAGCTACAGTTGATGCAAACGGTACAGTGCGCGGCATTTCAGCCGGCATCGCGAGCGTGACTGCTTCGGCGTCAGGAAAAACGAGCCCAGCCATTGCAATTTCGGTATCCGCACCGTCATACATCGTCGTAGATCAAACCTCTATGATCTTCAACGCCATAGCCAACGGACCAACGCCAGTAACTCAACTGCTGAAGATCACAAACGGTCGCACCCCAAACCTTGCCGGGCTAAGGTACGCCTTGGTCCGCACGGGAGGGCCGCTGAACGCATCATGGATCTCCGGATCGCTGCTGAGCAGTTCCACGCCAGCGCAGATGACAGTCTCCGCTAATGCAGAGCCGGTAGCGGGTGTATACACCGCCACCATCTGTTTGTCGACCGATATGCCCGGCGACGGATCAACGTTGGTTCAGGTGACTTACAACGTCGCCCAGGGTGCCGTGCCTGTCCCCGTACCCGCAGTGCTGTATTCGCAACTGAGCAGTTCTGCGGGCACAATTGCACTGGCCGCGGACACCAGAGTCGCCCCGATTGGGTCGTTTACTACTGCGCAGGCAAATGTCGTAGGTGCTAGGACGACGGTGAATATTTCTGCGAGGAATACGTCGGGATCTATATGCGGATCAGGATTCTATGTAAGCATCAGTGCGAGTGTACCGGCTGCAGCCTTTACGAGCGCCAATCTTCCTCAGGTTGATGACGATGGCGTCTTCCATACGGTAAGTGCTTCATTCTCTAACAGCGTAGCGTTGACGGCGAACACTGTTTACTACGTCTATATTCACTCGCAATGTAGTTCGGGTTTGGGGAGCGTGAAAGCTGATCTGTCTGGCAATTTTTACGGATCAATATTGGTGAAATAGGCACCGCTGGAGAGGCTTTGTCCTCTCGTAGAGGAGATAGTGTTCGGCGGTGCGGTTCCGCGTTGCACCATTAGCAGACTACCCATCCAAGTCTTCTTCGCTGGAAGTTCAGTATCGGCGCTACGGCAGATCCTTGAGCCACGATACGAAGCTGTCGACGATGTGCGAAGCGAGGGACCGCGCGAGTTCGGGTTGCATCGTGGTGGAAAACATGCAACCGACGAGAGCAAGATGCATGCTTTCCACATTTCAATTACGTTCGGGCGCGCGACTCATTCGGACGCGATGCGAACGCCTAAGCGAAGTCCACGCTCGCCTGCAGGTACAGGACGCACGAAGAAGTGCGCGTAGTGCCCATCATGGCTGATGCGCAGCACGTGCAGCAGCGCGACACCCCCGTAGATCAGGGTGATGTCCGTCTTGGTGAGGGATGAGGTGCGCGCCATGAAGTCCACGTCGCTCACCGATGCCGTGCGGCCTGCCGTGACGTAGAACAGCGCGGTGGCCACGCCGCTCACCAGCACGCCGCGCTCGAACCCCGCGCCGCGGTGGTGCGGCACGTCCAGGATGGCTTCGTCGAGCGCCGCCTGCACATTGAGTCCCATGCTGGAAAACAGGAACTGCTTGCGCGGCTCGCGCGACACGTCGAACCCGGAATAGACAGTCGGGCGACCCTTGTCGAAACCGAAGGTGGGATGTCCGCCCAGCAGGAGGGATGTGGCCACGTGGGCCGATTCGTGCGCGAGCAGGCTGGTGGCAAACCCCGCCGCCATGCTGCGCCAGTAGTGTGGCGCGTGCCGTGCGGATGCGGTGCTGTCTCCCTGGTGGGGTGCGGCCGAGAGTTGTGCGCCTGCACGCGTGCATGGCAGCACGCCAGCGAGCAGTGCGAGTGCCAGCGCCACGCCGGGCCCCAACGGGCACACCCAGGGGCGCATGCGAGTCTGCAGCACCGTCGACGATGTAGTATCATCCACCACGCGAACTTTACCCGGACACCAGGGACATGCCACCTAAACTATCGGACCTCGAGATTCAGCGAGCGCTGGGATCCCTGCCGGGCTGGGCGCGGCGTGGCGACGTGCTGACCAAGACGTTCACGTTCCCGGCATTTGCGGACGGTATCGAGTTCGTGCAGCGGGTGGCGCGGGCGGCGGATGCGATGGACCACCATCCCGACATCGACATCCGGTACACCAAGGTCACCTGCGCGCTCTCGACGCACGATGCCGGCGGCATCACGCAGAGCGACCTGACGCTCGCCGCGACGATCGAGACGCTGGCACCGGCCTGACATCACGCCACGCCGTCAGTCGAACAGGCTGGTGGCGCCGATCGGGAGCGGATTCCCGATGATGACCGAGTACCACTCGTCGTCCGTCAGGGCATACCGCTCGAAGTTGGCCTGGTGTTGTCGCTGCGTCTGGTGCGCAAGGAACGCCGCTGTCTTCGTCTCTTTCCATGCCCGGGCGTCCACGCGTACGTGCGGCGGTTGTCCCTCTGCCTGATACAGCTCGCCGGCGCCTGGTGGCGTCCACGTCACCAGGCACAGGCGCGCGGGACGGAATGGCTCGACGCCATCGCGCAGCTGCTCACTGAACGCGCTGGTGCCGGCAAGCAGGAAGGCCGCCGTGGCCAGCCGCGAAATGGCGCGGTGATCGCGATGCTGGGTGGGGGCGCCTTCGGGGCCGAAGGTCACGACGACATCCGGGCGCTCCAGGCGCAGGAGATGGACCATCTGCCCGATGACGGCGTCCGGATCCGCCTGCGCCAGTTGTCCGTCGCCATGGCCGCCGTACACGACCGTCTCGATGCCGAGGATGGCGGACGCTGCGCGCAATTCGTCGCGGCGGAGGCGCCCCAGTTCCGCCGGACTCGACACGGGAATCCCCGACGACTTGCCGGCATCCCCGTCGGTGGCGCAATACAGCGAGCAGCGCACGCCCTCTGCCGCGTAGCGCGCGATGGTGGCGCCGGTGGCAAATGTCTCGTCGTCCGGATGGGCAAAGAGGGCCGCGAGCGCACGACGGCCGCGTGCGTCGTCGCTCCGGGCGAGCACGCGGCTCAGGCGCGAACCGTCAGCGGCGGCGACCGCCGCCGAGCAGGTTCAGAATGGCCATGAAGATGTTGAGCAGGTCGAGATAGATGTTCACCGCGGCGGGCACGTAGTCGTCCGGGCCATACTGGCCCGAGCGCAGGATGCGCCACGTGTCGAACACCAGGAGCCCGCTGAAGACCAGCACCGTGGCGGCGGAAATCCACAGCGAGCCAATCGCGCTCGGGAAGAAGAAGCTCAGCAGCGAGGCGGCGATGAGCACCCACACGCCCACGATGAAGAACGCGCCCCACGCGCTGAAGTCGCGCTTGCTCACCGCGGCGTAGAGCGAGAGCACGCCGAACGTGGACAGCGTGAGCAGGCCCGCCTGTCCGGTAATGCCGGGGCTGGTCTTCTCGGCGATGAAGAGCACCGGCGAGATGATGATGCCCACGACGAACGTGAACACGAACGTGAGCACGAGGCCACGGATGGGCTCCGCGCGCGCCTTGAGGGCCATCCACATGGGCGCGATCATCGCGATCATGCCGATGAAGGGATGCTCGAGCACGGCCTGCATGAGGCCGGGCTGGGTCTGCCCGAAGGCGACACCGATGGCGGTGACGATGACGCTGGCGAAGACGAGGCCGTAGGTGCGGCGCACCAGCGTCGCGCGTTCCTCGCCTGAACGAACAAGGGTCCCTGTGTAAGCGACACCCATGGGGAGAGAGCTCCGTGAGAGGTTGCTTGAATATACCCCGTGGATGAGGCGTTGAGCCATGTGGGGGTCGGTCAGTCTGACAGTCTGACCCGGGCGGCCGGCTGCGCCGGCGCCCTCGTCTGACAGCGGGTCGGTTGGTCCGTCAGTCATGATCTGCACAACCACGTCGTGCGCCAAGGGACCCGGTGGTGTAGCTCATGACTGTCGTGCTGATCGACCCGCTGTCAGACGAGCGAGCGCGCAGCGCGATGCGGGTCAGACTGTCAGACTGACCGACCTGTCATCGCTTTCGCAGTTCCACGTTTCCATTGACCGTCGTGAGCCTGATGCGCCGCCCTCCCTTGCCCAGCGTGGCGCGCAGGTGGCGCGGGTCGATGCGGCCCGTGATGGTCACCGGCCAGTCCGTCTGGAAGCGGCCATTCACCGTGGACAGTTCGATGTTCGCGTCGATGTCACCCGCGAACTCGGCCACCACCGTGCCGTTCACGGTGCTGAAGTCGAGGTCCTCGCTGCCGTCGAGGCGACCCATTGTCGCGCGAACGCTGCCGTTGACCGTGCTGGCCTGCACGGGGCCGCCGGAACTCACCGCGTTCACGGAGCCGTTTACCGTGCTCGCGCGGACTTCACTCGTCACGCCGTCCACCGAGACGCCGCCGTTCACGGACCACACGCCCACCTTTACGCCGCTGGGCACGCGGATCTCGAAGTCGACGGACACATCGTTGTTGTCGTTCCACCGGTCATGCCGCTCGCCGCCACGCGTGGAATACTGGTCCTCGGTGCACACGGTGTTGGTGTTCACCCAGATAGCGCAGACGAGGATGCTCCCGTCGCCGGATTTCTTCGTCTCGATCCTGATGTCCTTGCGATCACCGCGCCGCCAGTTCTTGGTGGCGGTGATCTCCACCTTGTCGCTGGACGAGGCGCGCACGTGCATCGCGCCGTTGAGGTTGCGCACCCGAACCCACTGCCCCCGGGGCACGCGCTCGCTCAGGGTGAAGGCGTCGCGCTCGTTCTGCCGATCCTGCGCCGAGAGGCGAGCGGGGGCCACCAGGACGGTGGCGAGAAGGACGTGCCGGATCAGCCGCATGCGGGCTCCTGGTGGTGTGACGTGCCTACCGGCGACGCCTGAGGGTGATGTCGCCGCTGAACGTTTCTGCGACGATACGCGCGGTACCGCGGCCCAGCGAGAAGGTGAGCCGCTTGGCGTGCGCGGAACCGATGCCGTGCTCGCCGGCCTTGAGCGTGATGGGAAAATCGCTCTCGATGCCGCCATTGAAGGTGGACACGCTGAGCTCCGCGCCGATGTCGGCCGGGAGCGACAGCGTGACCTCACCGGAGTGCGTGGTGAACTCGTAGCGTCCCGCATCGAGCACGGCGCCGAGGAACGCGACGTCGCCGCTGGTGGTGTGCGCACGGATCTGCCGTGCCACCACGTCGCGGAGGTCGAGATCGCCGCTCACGGACTCCACCGTCACGTCACCGCGCGCGCCAGCCAGCGTGATCCCTCCGCTGATGGTGTTGATGGTGGACTCACCCTTCACTCCCGTGACGCTCACGTCGCCGGACAGCGTTTCGATGTCGAGCCGGTCACCGGCATCCCGCACGAGTACATCGCCACTCTGCGCCCGCGCCTCGATGTCGCCGCGTACACCGCGCACGCTCACCGACCCGCTCCATGTGGTTGCGGACACCCTGGTTCCGAACGGAACCGTCACCTCGAACCGGCCGTCGCTGCACCCGCGGCCAGACGACGACTCGAGCGTGGCACGCGACCCGTTGCTGCTGAAGCGAATGCCGCCCGAACCGGTGCGTGCGCGCACGCGGATTTCGTTCCTGTCGCCGCCGTCCACCACCACCATGCCGCCCGGGCAGGTGACGGTCAGCGCCCCGCGCGCATCGAACGCCACGACGGTATCGAGCGCACCGGCCTGCTCGCGCTCCCGCCGTTCCTGCGCGCGGTCGCGTGCACGGTCCGCGCGCTCCTGCGCCAGTTCGCGCGCGCGCTCCCGTGCGTCCGCACCCGACTGGGCAGCGACAGGCGCAGGCAACGCGAGGGTGACAGCGGTGGCGAGCAGTATGAGTGTTTTCCGCATGGGTCCCATGGTGGACTGTTCGACAACTTCGGCTCGCAGAGACAGCATGCTTTCCACATTTTATTTACGTCCCACTAGAGACGCGTGGGCAGCAGCGCCGCGGTGCGCAGGAGCTCGACTTTCTTCTCGAGCGAGTGATTGAGTTGCATGGCGAGGAAACCACTCGCCGGATCGTGCGCGAGCGCAGCACGGCTTTGTGCGATCGCGGAATCCATGACCGCAATGCTCTGCTCGAGCACCGCCACGGTTTTCGGGTCGAGCGCGCCGCGACGGTCGCGCACGATGCGGCGCAGCTTGGTGATCTCGCTGGCGAACACGGGATCTGCGGCGTCCGTGGCCCGCTCTGCACTGGCGAGCCGGGCCACGCCTGACGACCTCGTGGACCGTGTCGCAGTGCGCGCGGGCGACTCGGTGGCAGTCGATGAAATCTGTGCCGTTGCCGGCGCGGGATCAGCGGTGACGGGGGACATCACCGGCGTGGCAGCGGATGTCACCGCCGTGGCGATGGAACGCGGACCGGTGACGGCCGTGGACAACGAGGCACGGGTGGCATAGTGCGTCACGCCGGCGGTGATACCCACCAGCGCAGCCGCGGCAAGTGCGGGCCGCAGCCAGGCGCGCCGACTCACGCGTGTGGCCGGCAATGGCACAGCGAGCACAGGTGCCGCGATTCGCTCTGCAACGCCCTCCCACAGGTCGCGTGAGGGAACGAGCGGTGGCAGGGCGGCGGCGTTCGCGCTGATCGCGGACAGGTCGGCCAGCAGCTGGCGGCACTCGGCACACGTGCCTGCATGCCGTTCCACGCTCGTGCGAACGCCATCCGGCGCATCGCCGTCGAGGTAGTCCGCAAGCACGTCGGCAAGGCCGTCGCAATCCATGGGCGTTGTGAGTGTGGTCATTTGGTGAGTGCCTGCCTGAGCAGCATCCTGGCGCGGTGCAGCTGCGCCTTCGTCGCTCCCGTGGTGACGCCGAGCATGTCGGCAATTTCCTCGTGCTTGTATCCTTCCACGTCGTGCAGCGTGAAGACGCGTCGCGCGCCCTTCGGCAGCTTGTTGATGGCCATCTCGAGGTCCATGCGGTCACCGGGTGCGTGCGGCCTGCCAGGCAGGTGATCGATGGCATCGCGCTCGTCGTCATCCTCGAACCGGGAGCGCTGCCGCCCCTCGGTCTTCCGGTCGCTCAACACCACGTTCACCGTGAGCCGGTGCAACCACGTGCCGAACGCGCTCTCGCCGCGAAACAGGTGCAGCTTCTCCCACGCCCGAACGAACACGTCCTGCGTGAGCTCCTCGGCGCGCGTGCGGTCTGCCACCATCCGCGCGCAGAGGGAGAAGACCCGGGACAGGTGGAGGTGATAGAGCCGCTCGAAGGCGCGACGATCACCCGCGACCGCGAGGCTGACGTCCGGATTGGCGGTGTACACCGGCTCCACCTGCATTGATTCGGGCAAGGCCACTGCTGTCATGGATCGTCTGGGTCTCCCGGCTGCATGGACTGGGATACCCGGACTGCTCAGAAGGTTTGAACCGGATCGTGACGCGTGGTGAACCGTTCGATCACCCCCGGCAGCGCGGTGATGTCGTCAATCACGGCGTCGGCGCCGCAGGCCTCCATCTCCCCACGCGCAAATGCGCCCCATGTCACGCCAACGGTGAAGACGCCGGCGCCACGCCCCGACTCGATGTCATGCGGCGAGTCGCCCACGAACAGGGCGTTCTCCGCGGTGGCGCCAAGGAGTGCCAGGGCCCGTTCGACAGGTTCCGGATGCGGCTTGTGGTTCACGCAGGTATCGCAGCCCACCACCACCGGAAACATGTCGCGCAGACCCACGAACTCCAGACCCTTCACGGCGAGCCAATCGGACTTGCTCGTCACGATGGCCATGGGATGCCCCGCACCGGCGAGTTGCCGCATGGTGGCGACGACGCCGTCGTACGCGCGCACGAGACGGTCGTGATGCGCCATCTGGTATTCGCGGTACCGCGCAAGCAGCCGGTCGGCTTCCACCTGGTCGCTGGCGGTGTAGTCGAGCAGCACGCGTTGCAGCGGGCGGCCAATGGTGGCGCGCCACTCGTCGTCCGTCGGGGCGCGTCCCGCGAACCCGACGAAGGCATGGCGCGCCGAGCCGAGGATGAGCTCTATGGAGTCGATGAGAGTGCCATCGAGGTCGAACAGGAGGGCAGGACGCATGGTCGAATGGTATCTCGCTGCGAGCCTCAGTGCTCCTTCTGCACCACCCAGGTGGTCATGGCCCGCATGTCCTCCACGACGGTGGTCTTGAGCGGATCGAGCAACGTGCCGCGGAGGTTCGCCGTGATGGTGTGCAGCAGCAGGGCATCCACGAGAAAGCGCTCGGAGCCGTCGGGCAGCATGTGACGACGGTTCCCCAGGGGCTGCACCTGCGCCTCGATACCGATGGTCGAGGCCAGGCGACAGAACAGCAGTCCACCCGGGGCCAGCACTCGCCACAACTCGCGCACGCAGGCGAGGAAGTGCGCCTCGTCGCGCGCGAAGTGCAGCACGGCGCTGCACACCACCATGTCCATGCTGGCATCCGCGAACGACAGGGCGTCCAGTGGCTCTACGCGGAATCGCTCCCGAGGCAACGAGGGTGCGAGGATCGCGGCCATTTGCTGAACAACAACGATTGCATCCGCGCTGGCGTCCACGGCAAACACGTTCATTCCCGCGCGCAGCATGAAGACCAGGTTGCGTCCCGACCCGCATCCGGCATCGAGCACCGTGGCATCGTCGCGAATGTGGCCGCGCAGCAACTGGTCGAAAAGGTAGATGTCGATGTCGCCGAACAGCGCGGGCAGCGACGAGGGCACGAGCGGGGTGGTCATGCGGCAAATACTAGCGATTTGGGCACTTCCGGCGTATTAGAGACAGCACGTTTACGCTCCATTCGATAGCAGTCTTCGGATGCCGCGCCCCTTCTAGCCACTCACATACACAATAATGCGCCTCGATCGATCGCCGCTGGTTGCCGGACTGTCCTTGCTGCTTGTAAGCGCCCTGGCCTGTCAAAGCGGCGTGCCCGCCGGGGGAACCAGCGCATCCGCCAGCACGGCCGCGATGCCGGCGAGTGCAGGTCCGGCGGTGCAGGCCGCATCGATGGAGCAGGCTGGCGAATACCTCACCATTGTGGGGAGCTGCAACGACTGCCACACCCAGGGCTGGTCGGAGCTGAAGGGAAAGGTCGCGCCCGCGGACCGGTTCGCGGGGCT
>JAYVNZ010000207.1:0-12186 GCA_043758185.1 Gemmatimonadaceae bacterium
CGCGCTCGACGCATGACGCGTCGCCGCCTTGTGCTGGTGGGGGGCGGCCACGTGCATCTCGAGGTGCTTCGTGCTGTTGCTCGGCGCGCCATTGACGCCGAGATTGTGCTCGTCTCACCAGCGCAGCGGCAACTCTATTCCGGACGAATGCCCGCGCACTTGCGCGGGCGCATTGGGGCCGAGGCATTGTCGATTGCGCTGGGTCCGCTCTGCGAGGCGGCGGGAGTCCGGTTTGTGGAAGCGAGCGCGACTCGCATCGATGCCGATGCGCGCGGTGGCGTGGTGGCCACCACCGGCGGCGACTTCGCGGGTGACGTCGTCTCGCTCGACATTGGCGCGAGTGTGGCAGGACTCGACACTCCCGGCGTCGCGGAGCATGCGTTCACGACGCGCCCCGCGGAGTGCTGGTCGGCGCTGGTGTCGCGCGTGGATGCGCTCGTCGCGGTGGGGAACAGGCGCGTGGTGTCGTGCTGCGTGGTGGGCGCGGGGGTTGGCGGCATCGAGATCGCCTTCGCGCTGCATGCGCGCATCAGTGCGGCCAACTGCAGTGCAGAGGTGACCCTCGTTGACGCGGCCCCCGGGATTCTTGGAACGTGGGATGCGAGCGCGGTCGAGCGCGTTTCAGCGGCGATCCACCGACGCGGTATTGCGGCGCATCTGGGCGCTGCCGTCGCGCGCGTCGGTGCGAATGCGGTTGAATTGCGGGATGATGTGCGCCTCCGAGCAGACCTGGTGGTGTGGACGACGGGCGCGGCGCCGCACGGATGGTTGCGCCGATCACCACTCGCGCTCGACGACGCTGGGTGGCTTCGCATGGACGCCACGCTGCGTGCGGTGGATGGCCGGGCGGTGTGGGGCGCGGGCGATTGTATCGCGCTGGAGGGTGCGCCGTGGCTGCCCAGGTCCGGTGTGTATGCCGTGCGTGCGGCCCCTGTACTTGCGCACAACCTGCGCGTTGCTGTCGAGAAGTCGGGCCGGCTGAAGACATTTCATCCGCCGCGTCGCGCCCTCGCCCTTGTGGATACGGGCGACGGACGCGCACTCGCCCACCGAGGTCATTTCACGGCGGGCGGGCGGTGGGCGTGGTGGCTCAAGCACGTGATCGACGGGCGCTATGTCCGCCGGTATCAAGGGCTCTACACGCGCCCCTGAACGACGCTCACGAACCTGGTGGCCGATCCAGTTCAGCTCTTTCGCTTTGCGCTCGCACCCGATCCGGCGTCCGCTACGTCGTCATCAACCGTGTGATCATGATGCTGGACGTCCTTCGCCAGGCGCGTCTTCTCGCTGTTCTTCTCCGCTTCGTCGTGCTGCTGACGGACTTCGAACAGGCGATCCTTGCCCGCGTCGTCATGCTTCGCGATTTCGGCAGGATCGTGTCCTGCGCCTGACGAATGCTGCGTATCGTGCGTCTGGCCCGCGTCGTTCGCCGCTTCGGCGGACTTGTCGAGCTTCCTGTCGCTCGCGTCGTGCTTGTACCCGCTGCGTTCTTCGGACATGTGGTCGTCTCTCATGTTGTGTTTGAGCAGTCAACACAAGGCAGAAGGCGTGCCGATTTCCATGTCAACATCCGACACACCAGCCCGCTTTCGTTCGCCGATCGTTCCTGGTGGACCCGGATTCCCTCATCACGCCCTGCGCGCCGAGCGCCCTCACTTCGAATTGTCGCTGCTCAGGTCGATGGTGTCCTTCTCCTTCTCCGGTTTCCCGAAGGCCCAGCTCGCACTGAGCAGCAACCCGCGAATTGCCCGCGACCGGTCCGGCATCTCCCGGGTGTGAGGCTCGTGAGGCGAAACGCGCCGTCAACGCCCGACGTCGCGCGCCCGACCGTGGCCTGGGAGCCCTGGACGCTCACGTCAACAGTGATGCCGTGCAGCGGTATATTGCCCGCCGAACTCACGACGCGGCCCCGGATGTCGCCGCTCGAAAGACCCTGCGCGCTGGCCGGCATGGAAGCGACGGTCACGACCATCATCGCCCGGACGATGGCACGGATTTGAACGTTCAAGCACTCTCCTGTAGTGTCAATGGACCACACGGACCACCATGACAACCGCACACATCGAATTCGGGCTGGACACCTTCGGCGACGTGACCGATGGCGCTGACCAGCGCCCACTCTCGTACGCGCAGGTAATCCGCCACGTTGTCGACGAAGCCGTGCTCGCCGACCAACTCGGCCTGAACTTCCTTGGCGTGGGGGAACATCACCGGGCGGACTTCGCCATCTCCTCGCCCGAAGTCGTCCTTGCCGCAATCGCAGGCAGGACGGAGCGCATCCACCTTGGCTCCGCCGTTACCGTGCTCAGTTCCGACGATCCGGTGCGGGTCTTCCAGCGCTTCTCCACTCTGAACGCCGTCTCGAGCGGGCGCGCCGAGGTCATACTCGGCCGCGGGTCGTTCACGGAATCGTTTCCGCTGTTTGGCTTCCCGCTCGACCAGTACCAGCAACTGTTCGAGGAGAAGCTCGCCCTCTTTGTCGCCCTGCTCCGGCAGGGGCCCGTGAACTGGACGGGAAGCACCAGGTCAGCCCTGGTGAACCAGGAGGTCTTTCCGCCCATCGAGCACGGCGCCCTCATGACCTGGGTGGGCGTGGGGGGAAGTCCGCAATCCGTAGTTCGCGCCGCGCGCTATCGCCTGCCGATGACGCTCGCCATCATCGGCGGCGACCCACGTCGCTTTGCGCCCTATGTGGAGTTGTACCGCGACACCCTTTCCCAAACCGGCACCGCGGATCTTCCGCTGGCCGTGCATTCACCCGGATACGTCGCGGATACGGACGCCCGGGCGAGGGAGGAGCTGTGGCCCAGCTACAAGGCGATGCGCGACCGGATCGGTGCCGAGCGGGGTTGGGGCCCCATGTCGCGGCACGAGTTCGAGCAGGAAGCCGACACCGGCTCCCTGTATGTGGGCTCGCCCGACACCGTCGCGCGACGCATCGCAGCAACCATCAGCGCGCTCGGCCCCTCGCGCTTCAACATGAAGTACAGCGCGGGCAGCCTGTCACACGAGCGAATGATGCGGAGCATCGAGCTGTACGGCGGCAGCGTCGTGCCTCGCGCGAGGGAACTGATCGCGGCGGCTCATGTCAGGGATGTTGCGCCCGTCTGACGAGGAGTGATGCTGTCACTCGGTGCGTGCGGACGTGCCACTCAGCTCCCCATGGCAGCCTCGATATCCCCGGCGAACGCCGCCACGTTCATCCAGTCGCCGTCGTAACGCACACCGTTCACGAAGAACGTTGGCGTTCCGTTCACGCCGCTCCGCACGCCACTCATGAAGTCGGCGCGCACCCGCTCTGCGTAGACTCCACCTTTCAGGTCCTGCCCCACCTGCGCCGCGCTCGCTCCAGCGCTCTCGGCGTACTGCGCAAGGTGCGCGTCGTCGAGCGCGTCGAGGTCGTCCTGCTGATGTTCGAACAGCAGGTCGTGCATCGCCCAGTACGCGTCATTCCCCGCACTTGCAGCAACACTCTCTGCCGCCTCGGCCGCATGCATCGCCTCTGGATGCGACTCGGCCAGTGGAAAGTTGCGGAAGACGAAGCGCATGCGATTGCCGAACCGTGCATGCAGCGCGGTCACGCGTGGGTGGGCACGTGCACAATGCGGGCATTGGTAATCGCCATACTCCACGAGGGTAATCTCGGCAGCGGCGGGTCCGGCTACGTGGTCTGCGTCGCCCACCGGTGGCTTCAGCGCAGACAGTTTCCCACTCACGTCGTGACGCCGGACATTGCCTCGAGCGCCTCGAGAATGCCGTCGGCACCCGGGTTCAGGTAAATGGGCGATGTGTAGCTCCAGCGAATCGTCCCCTCGCCGTCGATAACGAACAGGGCGCGCTCGGTAATGCCGTCCGCATCGCGATACACGCCGTACGCGCGCGCCACCGCCCCCTTGGGCTCGAAGTCGGACAGGAGCGGAAACTTGAGCTTCCGTGCCTCGCTGAACGCGGCGTGACACCATATCCCGTCCACGGAAATGCCAAGCAGAACCGCACCGTGCTTGCTGAATTCACCGACGAGTTCGTTATAAAGCGCCATCTGGTCGCCGCAGACGGGGCTCCAATCCGCGGGATAGAAGGCCAGGATCACTGTCTGTCCCGCGAAGTCGGAGAGTGACGTCGTAACGCCCTCCGCAACGGGAAGGGTAAAGGCGGGAGCACGTACGCCAGGTGCAAGCGGTTCTGAAGCATGGGGCATCGGGAGATCCTCGCAGGCATGGGTCCTGGCATTAAGCGCAATGCGCGCCCGGACGTTCCGCACCGCATCCGTTCCGGTTGCAGACTCGGCTGCGGTCCGGACCATGCAAGCGTTTCGTTCATGTCCCACGAACTGACCGACGAATGCCCGCTCGCCGGTGCGCTCGCCAACCGCCTGCGAGACGCAAAGGACGAGCTCACCACCCGATGGCTCGAGCGGATCTCCGAGCGGGTCTCACTCGACAGGAACAAGGTATTTCCGACGGACGAGCTACTCGATCACGTTCCGCTGCTCATCGTGGGCATCGCGGCGTACCTCGAGAACCCGTCCGCGGAGATCAACTCGGACATGCCGGTGGTGGGCAAGGCCATGGAGCTTGGAGCCCTGCGTCACGCCCAGGGATTCGACGTCTACGAAATCCTCAAGGAACACGAGATCCTTGGCGGGATCCTTTTCAGCTTCCTCGCCCAGGTGGCGGATACCCTGGACGCGGCCTGCGCCAACAGCGAGCTCCTCACCTGCGGGCACCGGCTGTTTCGCGCGGTCACGATAATTCAGGAAACAACCACCACGCACTTCCTCCGACTGGCGGGCGAGGAGGTGCGCGAGCGCGAGGAGCGCATCCGCACGTTCAACCGCGCCGTCTCGCACGAGATCAAGAATCGGATCGGGACCATCCTGGGTGCCAGCGACATGCTGCACGAGGTCCCCGACATGCCCGCCGAGCAGCGCACGAAGTTCGTGGACATCGTGCGGCGGAACGCGCGGTCCATGCAGAGCGCCGTCACGAACATCCTGGCCGTGGGCCGAAGCGGCGCCGACATCAGGCAGCAGCAGCGCATCAGCCTGCGAGCGGCCGCGATGGAGGCCGTGCGTCAGGTGCGCGAGTCCGCCAGCGCCGCGAACGTGCACCTGCGCGTGTCGCCAGACCTGCCCGATGCGGAAGTCAGCGCCGCCGGTGTGGAGCTCTGCCTCACGAACTACCTGTCCAACGCCATCAAGTATGCGGATTCCACCCAGGGTGAATGCTGGGCTGAGGTGACCGCCGCGCGCGAAACGGGCCCGGCAGGTGTGGGCGAACTCGTGATCCGCGTGCGCGACAACGGACTCGGCGTGCCTCCCGAAAAGCGCGAGCAGCTGTTCGAGCGCTTCTTCCGCGCGCATGAAACGGTGACCGAGATCGAGGGGACCGGACTCGGATTGAGCATCGTGCGGGATACGGCGCAGTCACTTGGTGGTCGCGCGTGGGCGGAGTTTCCCGAGACGGGATCGGTGTTCGCCTTCTCCCTGCCGGATCGGCGGGTAAGGGATCAGCGGGACTCCGGACTCGGCGACATCACTGACGTGTGACGAGAGGGTAGGTTTGGCTCTCGTCACTGCAACTTTCCGCGCTGTTGCGCGTAAGGAAGCGAACTCCCGGAGGGAATCCATGGAAGGAACCTTGGTGTTTGCGCAGGTGATGACGGTGATCGTCATGTCCACTGCTGCATTCGTGGCCATCGCGCTCGGCACGCGAATCCTGTGGCGCCGGGGGTCCGTGGTGACACCCCGGCGCGAGACGCGCTACGACGAAGAGCGCCAGCAGCGGCTCGAGATGGCCGTGGACGCAATCGCCATCGAGGTCGAGCGGATATCAGAAGCGCAGCGATTCATGGTTGGCCTGCTGAGCGAGCCTGGCTCCGCGCGGCGGGGAGAATTGATGTCGCCGGACCGCCTGGGCCGGGTGAACACGCCGCACTAGGTGCCCCTGCGCAGGCGAACGCATCGGGACCCCGATCGATAGCGCCAGCAGGAGTGCAGCCATCGCCGGCGCGGATGGGCCCCGCCCCCGGCTCCGCCGCAGGTAGAGCAGGAGCGCCACCGGGAAGCCGAAGCCCACGTGCCGGGCCCCAGGCGCACCCCGCCATCCGTCTGCTCCGCGACTTCCTTCATGATCGCGTAGCCATGACGCTCGCCGTCCACCAGCCTCGGGTCTCGCCATGCGCTCTCCCGTTTGAGACGAATTCAACGTTAGTGGATGTATCGAGTGTCGATACAATGACGAATCTACGCGATCCGGAGCGCGTGTCACGTCGGTTCATTAGCCTCGCGGGAATTCCAGGCGCTGAACTTCAGCACAGGTTCCGCAGCGGCGCCGCGCGCTACCGGCTCGTCCTGAGCGCGTTCAGGATGACCGCAACGTCGATAGCCTCCTGCATGACCGCTCCAACCACCGGCTGGACGAATCCCGCCGCGGCGACCACCATCGCGACGGCGCTCAGCCCCAGGCCGACACGGATGCTCTGGCGCGCAATGCGCAGCGTGCGGCGGCTGATGCGGATCACCTCCGCGACGCGAGTCACGTCGTCACCGAGGATGACGACATCGGCCGCCTCCGCGGTGATGCCGCCGCCATGTCCCGCGAGCGCGATGCCGACGTGGGCTGCGCTCAACGCGGGCGCATCGTTGGTCCCGTCTCCAACCATGAGGACACGCTCCCCTGCTCCGACGAGTTGCGTCACCACCGCCACTTTGTCGCCCGGCAACAGCTCGCCGCGTGCATCGCGAATGCCCACGGCCTGCGCGACCGCAAGCGTATGCGCCATGCTGTCCCCCGAGAGGAGCACGGTCCGGCCGACACCAAGGCGCTGCAGATCGGCGAAGAATGCCGGGAGTCCTGGACGAACCTGATCCGCGAATTCGATGGTGCCGCTGCGCCGGCCGTCGACCACGACGTGCGCCCGCAGGCCAGCACCGGTTGGTGGCGAAACAGCAGAGCGTTGACCCGCTTGCGCGACACACTCGTCCGCAAAGCTCTGCGCTCCGACGCACACTCGGCGGCCGTCAACGACTCCCTTCACACCCCGTCCCGCGTCTTCGGTGACGTCACTGGCGTCAGCGACGACAAGGCCAGCGGCGATCGCGGCGCGAACGACGGATCCCGCCAGCAGATGGCCGGACCGTTGCTCGAGCGCTGCCGCGAGCCGGAGCAACTCGCGCTCGGGGAGCTCGTCAGTCGTGACAAGTTGACTGACCGCGGGTGCGCCAACGGTGAGCGTGCCAGTCTTGTCGAAGATGGCCACGGTGATCTGGGCGAGCCGCTCGAGCGCACCTCCGTCGCGGATGATGACGTGGCAGCGCGCCGCCTTGTTCACCCCGCCGATGATGGCCACCGGGGTGGCCAGGATGAGCGGACATGGCGTGGCGACCACGAGGACGGCGAGCACACGGTTCCAGTCGCTGCTGAGCGCGTAGGCAATGACGCAGACGACGAGCGTCGCGGGCGTGAACCAGATGGCGTACCGATCGGCGAGCCGCTGGAGCGGGGCCTTGCTCGCCTGCGCAGAGCGCACCAACTCGACAATGCGCGCATACTGGCTTTCGCCGGCGGTCGCCGTCGCCCGCACGGTCAGCGGCCCGTCGATGTTGAGGCTTCCACTCAGGAGCCGCGTTCCGTCGGTTGCTCTTGCCGGCATCGGCTCGCCAGTGACGCGCGCCGTATCGATGTGCGACGAGCCGTGCTCCACCATCCCATCGCACGGAACCATCTCGCCAGGTCGCACGAGGAGCAGGTCACCGGCACCGATCATTCCGACGTCAACATCCTCCGTATGCGCGCCGCCGCCGGCCACGCGATGGGCGATGCGAGGTGCATCCTGCTCGAGGGCGCGCACCGCGGCCGACGCCCTGCCCTCCGCGTATCGCTCCAGCGCCTCGCCACCACTCTGCATCAGCACGATGACCAGCCCGGCGATCGGCTGATGCAGCAGCACTGCGGCCACGACCGCCAGCATGGCAACGACGTCGGTCGCGAAATGGCCCTGGAGCAACTGCCTGACAGTGCGCCACACGAGGGGCAACCCCGTGACCGCGACGCCCAACATCCAGACCGTGTTCGCGCTGTCGGACGAACCGTAGGCGCGCGTGCCGATCCCGACGAGCAGTACCACGCACACCGTCGCAGGGACGAGCAGGTATCTCCGCCCGTCCGTCGTGTGGTATGCCTGTGGCACTCAGTCGCTATCCGGCGGAACAACCAGGGTCGAGTATTGGCCGACGCGGACCAGCTCGGCACTCACGCTACCGAGCAGAATGCGATCCAGCCGGCCGTGCCGTGCACTGCCCGCCACGAGCAGGTCGATGCGCGCGCCCTCTGCATACTCCAGCAGGATGCGGGAGGGTGCGCCTGCCTCGGTGTGGTGCAGGATCACGTGATCGACGCGAAGCGCGTCGCTTGCGAGCCCGCGCTCGAGCTGCTCGAAGGCCGCGTCGAGGCCGAGCGTGTGAAGCACCGCTTCGCTGGTTCCTGGCGGATATTCCATCATCGACTCGACAAACGCGAGCGTCATGATCCCGCCCGCGGTCATGAGACGTGCCGCGGCGACGGCGGCATTGACACTCGCCCGGCTGAAGTCCATGGCGACGAGGGCACGCTGCGGTATGACAGTGGCGCCTGCGACGACTCCGAGCACAGGTCCCGCCGCCTTGCGCATGACCGACAGTGCCGTTTCATCGTTGATGGTGCGGTCGACGAGTCCATGCCGCTGCAGCCCCATCACCACGAGCGCCGCCCCGGTGTGCTGCGCGTGACGAGCGATGGCGTCCGACGGCGTGCCGAGTTCGATGGACGTCGGCCACTCGATGGGATGACCAAGCACGGTGCCGATCTGGTCGCGAACATCTCGCGCCCGCTCCTCGTGGATCATTCCGTCAACAGTCTCTGCAACGAGGCCGACGGCCAGGTCGAGTGGAAAGGGTATCGGCACCGGCGTGGTGTCGACGACCGACACAACCTTCACCGTGGCGTGGAGTCGGCCGGCAATCGCATCCGCGATGCGGGCCGCGGCCGCAGCCTCGGGCGATCCGTCGAACGCGAGCAGGACAGCCTCACCGGACAGCGAGGGCGCGTAGCGACGCGCACTGCCGTCGAATGGCCATTCCAGTCGCGCACGCCTGGAGTGATGTGCGGTCGCGGTCGCATCGCCGACGGGCGGCACGGCGACGGACTCGGCCGTTGCAGGGTGGGTCAGCACGGGATCACCTCAGGAGTGGAGTACCCTGAGTATTGCGCATGGGCCGCACGGCGTATGTCAGGAGAAACGGGGCGGCGTGTCAGACATCTTCCCGATTCTTCAGCCGATCAGCGGGCCCGATACCCAACTGCACATCGATCATCCGGCTGCCGGAAAGCGCTCGACATGCAGCATCGTCACCCCGTGCTCATCAGAGTGTGACGGTGGTGTGTTGCTCAGGCGCCCGCACGCGATCGTATCCCGCCCCGCGCAACTGCTCGGCGAACGCATCCTGCACGTTCCGTTCGCCGTGGACCAGTAACACCTCCGGCGCGCCGCGCTCGGCATTGCCCGCTCGCACGGCATCCAGCCAGGCCTGCAGCTCGTGACGGTCGCCGTGCGCACTGTATGATCCAAGCACTTCAACCTGGGCGCGCAGGGGAATCTCCTCGTTGAACACCTTGATCACCGGTGCACGATCGACGATGCGTCGGCCGAGTGTGTGCTCTGCCTGGAAGCCGACAATGAGGATGGTCGTACGCGGATCGCTGGCGTTGTGGGCCAGGTGGTGAAGGATGCGCCCAGCCTCCATCATGCCCGACGCCGCGACGATCACCATCGGCCCGTGCTGCATGTTCAGCGCCTTGGACTCCGTGGCCTCGCGTGTGTAGTGCACCTGCGAGAAGTGAAAGAGGTCGTTGACCCGCCGCACGAGGTCTTCCGACTGGTCGAACACTTCCGGGTGCATGGCGAACACCGTTGTCGCGTCGATCGCCAAGGGACTGTCGACGTAGATGGGAATGGCGGGAATCCGACCTTCGCGCGCGAGGATGTGCAGGTCGTAGACGATCTCCTGGGTCCGGCCCACCGCGAAGGCGGGAATCAGCACCCTGCCGCCGCGCTTCGCCGTCTCGGTGATGATGCGTGCAAGGTCATCGCGCGCACCGGCGACGGTGGGATGGTCCCTGTCGCCATAGGTGGACTCGAGGAGCACCACGTCCGCGCCCTTGGGGGGCTGTGGATCGCGAATGATGGGGAGGCCACTTCGCCCAACGTCGCCGGAAAAGACGATGCGCTTCGCGACGCCGTTCTCGATGCAATCGAGCACCACGGACGCCGAGCCGAGGATGTGCCCAGCATCCACGAAGGTGGCGCGCACACCGGGCACGACGTCGAACGTGGTGTCGTACGCCAACGTGATCATGCGGTCGATTGCCGTGGTGGCGTCACGCATCCCGTAGAGCGGAACGGCGGCCTCGTGCTTCCTTCGCGCAAGGAACTCGGCATCCTTTTCCTGGATGTGCGCCGAGTCGGCGAGCATCACGGCGCAGAGGTCACGCGTGGCAGCGGTGCAGTAGATGGGGCCCCGGTAGTCGTGGGCGGTGAGGAGCGGCAGTCGCCCCGAGTGGTCGATGTGCGCGTGCGAGAGCACGACCGCGTCGATCTCACGGACCGGAAGGGGCAACTCGGCGTTCTTCGCTCGCGTTTCCGCGCGCCGGCCCTGGAACATGCCGCAGTCGAGCAGCACGGTCTTGCCATTGATCCGTAGGATGTGACAGGAGCCCGTGACTTCGCGAGCGGCTCCGGCAAAGGTGATCTGCACGTGCCGACTCCAGGGTGGGAGGATTTGTGGAAGGCATCATGACTGAAGCGTCGTCCATAAAGCACGCTGTCGTGCACCGCTACGACAAGCGGACAACGACCTGCCCATGCGTCTCACGGAACGACGAACTCGGCAGTCATGCCATGGTCGAAGCAGGAAACCTTCAGCGTGACGGCACTGCGTTCAACAGCACGGCGCGTGTATCCGGAACGCTTATCCCCCAAGCCCCAGCTGCTGTGTGTACTTCACCACCAGCGACCGCGACTGCGGTCGCGTCCAGTTCAGGAACCCCTCTGCTTCCTCGCCGTCGTTCAGCACGATGAACAGCCCCGTGCCCGCGGTGCCGAGCCATCCCAGGCGCGCGTTCGCCGTCCACACGCGAGCCTGGTTGTTGTACTGGGCGAGCGACTGCACGAACACCCGCGGCGTGAAGAAGTACGCCGCCCGCGTACCGACGAGCCGGCGCACGAAGTTGCCTTCGTTCAGGCGCACATCGTTGTAGTCCAGCAGCAGCGACGACGAGAACGACGCCCCCCGGCGATAGGTGAACGTCACGTTGCCACCGTTGCGCGTCCCATTGTAGAACGGGCCGAAATCGCCGCGCAGCAGCATCGCGAACGATGCGCTTGGATCCGTGGACCAATCCAGGCCGATGCCCGTGAAGTCGTATGATCGTGCCGGGAGCACCACCCCAGGTGCAATCGCGAAGGGCACCTTGAGTCCCTCGTGATAGACGTTCAGCTCGGGGCCGATCTTCGTGCCGGTCGCGAGCTCGATCTCGGTGAGGTCTACATGCACCTGGCCGCTCTGCCAGAAGCCATCGAGCCCGTTGTAGCCGCGATAGCTCACGTGCGGATTCCACACCTTGAACCACGACCACTCCGGCTTCCGCACGAATCGCATGAGCGCGAGCTCGTAGTACCGATACCCGCCCATGCGATTCAGGAACCCGACCTCCGGATTCATGTCGCGGCCCACCTGGATGACACGCGCGGTGTTGTTCCAGTTGCCGGTCGAATAGCCGGTGCGCAGGCCGTAGCCCGTGTCGTCACCGCTACGCCCCGGTGTCGACGTCTTCGCCCCCCACCAATCCAGCGTCACCGCATCACTGAACCCCACCCGGCCATCCACCGCGTACGTTCCGTTGCGATTGCCGGAGTTCTGTGTTGCGACGCGCTCGACGAACAACGCGCCGATGCGCGAATGCATCGGCAACTCGCGGACGACGCGCGCGACACTGTACGAGTTCCCTGGTTGCCTGCCGGCCAGGCCATCGGTCACGATCTCCAGCGCACCCACCGAGAAATCGCCCACGCGACCCGTGAGACGGCCGCCACCGCGAATGGGCACGGCATTACCGAGCGTGTCGATGCCGATGCGCCGAGTGAAGAACA
>JAYVNZ010000208.1:0-4984 GCA_043758185.1 Gemmatimonadaceae bacterium
GCGCGGCCAATGGCGCCCGCCTGGCACATGCCCACTCCGTGGCCGTTTCCACCACCGCGCAAGGTGAGCAGGTCCACCTCGCCCCGCACCCCCACCGCGTCGACGGAAAAGTACGTGCTGTACAGTATCTCGCCACTCGCGCCGCGAAGCGCGTTGCGGATCTCGTTCCCGCGCAGGATCACCGCGCGGCGGTCCGTCTCCACGGTGAGCGTGCTGACCCGTCCCGCGGGGGTCACGTTGCTCACGGTCACGCCACGCACGGCCGCTACCGTGCCGCCGGCGGGCAGCGATCGTACGTACCGCGCGATCGCCGCGCGGAGTTCATCGCGCGTGAAGACGCGCGTCCACCGGTATTTCGGCGCCCCTTCGCAATAGAAGTGCGTCGTTCCCGGGATCTGGTCGCTCACGCGCTTGAGATAGGGCTCCGCGCCCGTGCGCCAGACGTCCTGCGGCTCCGCCGTACTCCCACCACACGTCGAAAAATAGGGTGCGTTCACGACCTGCCCGCCGTACAGCAGCACCAATCCCGACGTGGCACGTACGGCCACGTTCCCGACGCCAGTCTCCGCGCCCACGCCTCCGTACACCTGATCCGCCACGGTGGCGCGCATGTCGAACAGCCGCCCGGCAGATCCAAGGTGCGTCACGGCATAGCTCCGCGCCGTCACGGCCTGGGCTTCGACGGCAGCGGCATCCGCCGCGGCCGACGTACCGATCTCCAGTGGCACCACACCCTGGAGGTACTCGTCCATGTTCACCCGGTTCACCACGGTCAGTCCATCCGCAGTGGCCGTGATGACTACGTCGCCACGGTAGCGCCGGCCGTTGAACGCAATCTCGCCGCTCGCGTCGGTCACGCGTGCCACCACCGTTCGCTCGCGGGCCGTTACCGGCCGCGAATCCTCTCGCCGGGCGCGCACGGCAGTCCCCTCACGCTCGAGCACCCAGCGCTCACCGGGCTGCGTCAAGGCAACGGCGGTTCGCCCGTCGTCTGCGAACAGTTGCCACCCGGAGGCGGACGTCAGTTGCACCTGCGCCAGGTTCTCCGCAAGAGCGACACGCACCACGCGCGCCGAGGCGCCCCGTCGGTCGCGGGAAGCGGGTGGGGGCGAGGCATCGTGCGTGTGGGCGACACCGCGCGGGGCGGCGGCCGAACACGCCAGTGCAATCACACCAAGGAGCGCAACGGTACGCAGGTGCATGAATCCACGATGCGGAGCGAAATGCGCGACGCCGGTCAGCGGGCCACCGCGAGCGCATCGTCCAACCGCTCGAGCGTCAATCCGATCTCCGCGTCCCCGTGCGCGGCGGACGTGAAGCCCGCCTCGAATGCCGACGGCGCGAGATACACACCCCGGTCGAGTGCAGCGTGAAAGAAGCGGCGGAACAGTTCCACGTCCGCCGTCCGCGCATCGGCATACGAGCGCACCGGCTCGGCGCGAAAGAAGAAGCCAAACATGGAGCCCGCACTATCGGCGGTGAACGGCACGCCGCGCCGCGCGGCAATGTGGCGCAACCCTTCCACCAGCGCGCGGGTGCGCTGCGCGATGCCCGCATGCACCGCGGGCGTGAGCGCGGTCAGGGTTGCGATCCCCGCCGCCATCGCCAGCGGATTACCGGACAGGGTGCCCGCCTGATACATCGGGCCCGTGGGTGCCACGAGCTCCATGAGGTCTCGGCGTCCGCCGTACGCGGCAACGGGCAGGCCGCCCCCGATCACCTTGCCAAGCGTAGTGAGGTCGGGAACGACGCTGAAATACTCACTCGCGCCGCCGGGTGCCACGCGGAAGCCAGTCATCACTTCGTCGAACACGAGGAGAGCGCCATGCTCGCTGGCCAGCCGTCGCAACGCGGGCAGGAATGCCGCATCCGGAGCGATGAAGCCGGCATTGCCCACCACCGGCTCCACGAAGATTGCCGCGATGCGATCGCCGTGCTGCCGCATCATGGCCTCCACCGCGGCAACGTCATTGAATGGTGACGTGAGCGTGAGCGCGGCGAGCGCATCGGGCACGCCGGGCGAATTGGGCAGGCCGAGCGTGGCCACTCCAGATCCGGCGCGCACAAGGAAGCTGTCGGCATGTCCATGGTAGCAGCCGTCGAACTTGAGCAGCATGTCGCGCCCCGTGGCGGCGCGCGCGAGACGCAGCGCACTCATGGTCGCTTCCGTTCCACTGGACACGAAGCGCATCATTCCCACGTGCGGCATGCGATCGCGCACGAGTGCGGCCAGCGACACTTCCAGCCCGTTGGGAATGCCGAAGCTGGTGCCGCGCGCCATCGCGTCTCGCAGTGCATCGAGCACAACCGGCGCGGCGTGTCCCAGCACGAGCGGTCCCCAGGACAGCACGTAGTCGATGTATTCGTTGTCGTCCACATCCCAGATGCGCGCGCCCTGGCCACGTGCCACCACGAACGGCTCGCCGCCGACGCCACCGAATGCGCGCACCGGCGAATTCACGCCGCCGGGAAACAGGTCGCGCGCAAGCGCCATGGACGCTTGCGAGCGCGCCGTCGCGCGCACCGGCACGAACGTCGTCGTCGTCACCGCCCGAAGCTCCCAATGGAGGTGGGCACCACCGGGAGGGAACGCACGCGGCGCGGCGGCGTGCCGGCCGCATCCACCACACGCAGCAGCGTGGCGGTGAAGTCCACGTCGTCCTCGATGCCCTCGATCACCGCATCCACGATCGTCCCGGGCGCGAGATGTTCCGCGCCCTGCACGAATGCAATGCCGTCCACGTCGTCAGCCTGCCACACCGTGCGGCCCTGCGCCTCTCCATCCACCACGCGATCGATCATCGTCCGCGCCGTGTGCCCGATGAACCGCTCATACCGCTCTGCCGTGATCTGGCGCTGCAATTCCATCAGTCGCTCCAGGCGCTGCCGTTTCACCGACTCGGGTACGTCATCCTGCATGCCCGCCGCCGCCGTTCCTTCCTGCGGCGAATACGTGAAGGCCCCCACGCGCTCGAATTGCGTTTCTTCCAGGAAGCCCATGAGCTGCGCGAAGTCCTCATCCGTCTCGCCCGGGAAACCGACGATGCACGTGGTACGGATGGCAAGGTCGGGCACCACCTCGCGCACCTTCTGCACGCGGTCGCGAATGGTGCGTTGCCGCTCGGGCCGGCGCATGCGTGCAAGCACGGCGTCGGACGCGTGTTGCATGGGCATGTCCAGATAGGGGAGGATGCGGGGCTGCGCGGCCATCACCTCCAGCAAGCGGGGCGTGATGCCCGACGAATAGAGGTACAGCATGCGCAGCCATGGAATGCTCGTCTCCCGCACGAGCGATTCGAGCAGCTCCGGCAGCGTGAACCCATCTCGGCGATCGCGGCCATAGTGCGCCAGGTCCTGCGCCACGAGGTTCACCTCCCGCGCACCCTGTGCCTCGAGCAACTGCGCCTCACGGATCACCTCGTCCAGCGCGAACGACCGGTGCTTGCCGCGCATCAAGGGAATGGCGCAGAACGCACAGCCATGATCGCAGCCTTCGCTCACCTTGAGGTAGCGAATGTGCGGCGCGTCGCCGGTGAACAGTCGCACGCCGGGATGCAGTGCCGGCACGTCGTCAACGAGTCCGCGCGCCTCGAGCTCGGGCAGCAGGCGATCCATCTCCGATGAGCCAAGGAAGAGGTCCACCTCCGGCAGCGCTTCCTCCAGCTCCCGCTTGTGCCGCTGCACCATGCATCCCACGGCGACGACGGCCCGGCAGACACCGGACGTCTTGTGGTCGCCCGCCTGGATGATGGCGTCGAGCGACTCCTTCTTGGCCGCATCGATGAAGCCGCACGTGTTGATCACGATCACCTCGGCCTGATCGAGGTCGTCGGTATACTCCGCACCGCGGTCAGCCAGCTGCGCAAGATATCGTTCACTGTCGACGGTATTCTTGTCGCAGCCGAGTGTGATGAAGCCGATTTTCATGCGGAAGAACCGAGGGCGCGGCGACGCGTGAGCGCCTCGGCGCCGTGTGGACAGACGACCCGACAGGAATGCGTAAATATAAACTGTTCGGTCACTTAGCTCCAGCCGCGGGCTCCAGATCGTCCACGTGCCGACACCGTCTAGCGATAATTGCCGAACTGGAGTTGCACGCCGAAATCCTTCGACTTGAGCAGGGTCATGACCTCCTGCAGGTCGTCTCGCGACGGACCGCTCACGCGAACCTGTTCGCCCTGGATTGCGGCCTGCACCTTCTTGAGTTTTGCATCCTTGATGGCGGCCGCGACCTTCTTGGCCGTTTCGCCATCGAGCTCCATCTTGAGCTTCACGTCGCGACGCACCGTGTCGCCCGCGGCCTGCCTGAGCTCCCCGATGTCGAGGTTCTTCACCGGCACGCCGCGCTTGATGAGCTTCGTCTGCACGATGTCGAACAGGGCCGTCATCTGGAAGTCGCTGTCGGCCACGAGCGCAATGAGGTTCTCGGCGCGCTTGAACTCGATGGTGGCTTTCGATCCCTTGAAGTCGTAGCGCTGGGCGACCTCCTTCTGTGCCTGGTTGATCGCGTTGTCGACCTCCTGGAGGTCGACGCCGGTGGTGACGTCGAACGATGCTGTGGTGGCCATGCGAGGAGTGTGGTGAAGATCAGGAGGGGGGGAGACGGCTCACGATGAACACAACGGCTGTGAGGGGGTGGTGGCAAGGGCAAGGAGCGGCTCGCTTGCAACCGGCGCGACGAGCAACGGCCCTGCGGAACCGCGGCAGGCGCACCGCCACCACGACGCGCACACGTGCCGTCATTTCGCGAAGCACCTGCTTGATGGCCGTCAGGACTCCGGCGGGCAGAGGAACGGAACCACAGTATTGCGAAAGAGTTACTTTATGATATAAAGTACTTCCATGTCCACCATCGCTCCCCTCGCCCCGCCCACCCTGTCCTCGACCAGCGGCATCACCAGCGCAGCACCCAGCGGCCTCGCTCTTGCCATCCTCACCCATGGAGTGCTCCTCGGCGTCTCGGCCGACGTCCTCCTCCGCGACG
>JAYVNZ010000209.1:0-5154 GCA_043758185.1 Gemmatimonadaceae bacterium
GGACGAGATGATCGTCGCCTCCGCCATTGACGACGACCACCTGCGCATCATGCGCGAGCTCGGGCTTCGCTCGGCCATGGTCGTGCCGCTTACGGCGCGTGGCCGTACCTTCGGCGCCCTCACCATCATTTCCGCCGAGTCACGCCGGCGGTATGCGGATGATGACATGGCGCTCGCCAGTGAACTCGCCCGGCGCGCCGCCATTGCCATCGACAATGCCCGCCAGTTCGATGCGGCAGTCCAGGCGCAGCACGAGGCGGAGGCCGCGAATCGCGCCAAGTCCGACTTCCTGGCCGCCATGAGCCACGAGCTGCGCACACCGCTCAACGCGATTGCAGGCTATGCCGAGCTGCTCGCCATCGGCGTGCGCGGGCCTGTCACAGCGGAGCAGCAGGCAGACCTCGAGCGCATCCAGAAGGCACAACGCCACCTCCTTGGCCTCATTACCGACGTGCTGAACTTCGCGCGTATCGAGGCGGGGCACGTGGACTACGACGTGGAACCAGTGCTGGTCAGTGTGCTGCTGTCCGAGCTCGAGGGGTTCGTGGCGCCGCAGCTCCGCGCGCGCAACCGGACCTTCCACAGTGCGCCGGTGGACGACCCCGCGCTTGCGGTGTTGGTGGATCACGAGAAGACGAGGCAGATTCTGCTGAACCTCCTGTCCAACAGCGTGAAATTCACGCCTCCGGACGGGCGCATCGACGTACGAAGTGAGGCGACGGGCACGCGTGTGTTGCTCCACGTGCGCGACACGGGAATCGGCATCCCCGCCGAGCGCCTTGCGCAGGTATTCGAGCCGTTCGTACAGGTGCACCGCACGCTCAAGGATCCTACCGGGGGCGTGGGGCTGGGTCTCGCCATCAGTCGCGACCTTGCGCGCGGCATGGGCGGGGACCTCATTGCGCGCAGCGTCCCGACCGAGGGCAGCACATTTACCCTCTCGCTCCCGCGCGCGCCGTTGTAATTCGAGGGATCGTCAGCTCAGGGGTGGGGCAGGCTCAGTGTAAACGTGCTTCCGCCTCCCGGCGCACTGGTGGCGGTGAGGTCGCCACCCATGCCACGCGCGAATTCCCGGCTGATTGCGAGTCCGAGGCCAACCCCCTGCTGCGGCACCGGCGTGCTCTTGCGGTCGATCTGCACGAAGGGCTCGAACACCTGCGCAAGATCCGCAGCGCTGATGCCACGACCGTTATCCGACACCCGGATTTCAATGCATTTTGCCCCCAGCGCGCCGCCTATCACGATGCGCCCGCCCGGCGCGGTGAACTTCGTGGCGTTGCTCAGCAGGTTGATGAGGATCTGCCGGATCTTCTCGCCGTCGGCGCGCACGACGTGGGAGTCAGCCGCGTTCCATGAAGCGTCGTTTTCGCGTGTGAGCGTCAAGCCGCACTCCTTCACCTGTGCGGCCACGAGCATCTCCGCGTCGTCCAGGATGGTCTCCAGCACAACGTTCCGGATGTCGTAGCTCACGCGCCCCGCGTCGAGATGCGCGTAGTTGAGCACTTCCGAGATGATGGACTGCAGGTGCTGCCCCGCACGCTGGATCCGGGTGAGGTAGTCGTGCTGTAGCGCGCTCATGGGCCCACGTACTTCCATTTCCAGCAACTGCGCAAACCCTCCGATTGCATTGAGCGGCGTGCGAAGCTCGTGACTCATCATCGACAGGAACTCACCCTTGCCCCGATTTGCGGCCTCGGCAGCCTGCCGCGCCGCGCGCTCGGATTCCAGCAGCTTGGTGTTGGCGATGGTCACGGAGATTGCCGTCGATGCGGTCTCCAGTGCATCGAGCGTGGCGGCAACGAGTTCGTGTTTCGAGAACAAGGCCATCACGCCGACGAGCTCATCTCCCACCAGGAGCGGATAACCTGCAAATCCCACCATGCCCTCGCGTGCTGCCCACTCCTGGTTGCTCACCCTTGGATCTCCAACCACGGCATTCGTCAGGTGCGGGAGCCGCTCGGCGGCGATCTGGCCGATCTTGAACTGGCCCACGGGCACGCGCCCGTGCGGACCATTCAGGTGGGTATAGAGTCCGGCGCTGGCGGTGAGTACGAGCATCTGCTCCTGCGGGTCCAGCACCCACACGCGTGCAAAGGCCGCATCGAGATGCACAACGGCCGCCTCACAGCATCGCTGCATGATCAACCCGAGTTCACCACCGCTGATGATCGCCTCTCCCACCGCACCCGCGAACCGTGCACGGCGCGAGGCCGAATCCGCTTCCGAGATGCGCTCGGCAAGGTCCTGTGTCGTGACTTCCAGCTCCTCCGCCTGTGCCTCGAGCTCTACGGCATTCTCCTGAAGCTGGTGGTTGGTATGCTCCAGTTCCGCTTGCTGCTCCTCGAGCTGGGTGTTGGCGTCTTCGAGTGCCTCCTGCGCCTGGCGACTCTCCTCGAGCAGGCGCTGCACCTCACGCTTCGATGCCACGTGTGCCGTGACGTCGTTTCCGTGGGCGAGTATGCCGATGGGGGACCCGGCCTTGCCCATGATGGGCTGATAGGTGAGGTCCAGATAGAGTGTCTCGGGGGCACCGCCTGGCGTCCGAGCTATTGTCGCGGGCACTGCCTTGCCCTCAAACGGCACGCCGGTCTCGAACACGCGATCAAGGAGTTCCAGGAACCCCTGATGCTCGATTTCGGGGAACGCTTCCAGCACGGACTTGCCGATCAGCTCCCGATGGCCCACGAGCTGGTTGTATGCGTCGTTCGCCATCTGGAAGACGTGCGTGGGGCCGAGCACTATCGCCAGAAATGACGGCGACTGCTGGAACGTCTCCGTCAGGAGCTGGAGCCGAGTCTCGGCGTCGAGCCAGTGCATAGCCTCGTTGCCCCCTCCCGTCGCGCTGCGATGCATGGGAGCCACTTCGGGTCGCTTTGTCATGTCAGGCACCTTGATGAACCCTGCGGAAATGCACGATGCGAGCCCGGTGTGATGATTCGGCACCCCTGACGACTCGGTGTTGCGACTGATGGGGTGGCCTATGGTGCGCGGATTGCAGCCGTCTTCTGGACTGTCCTTGCGTCTTTTTCGTGGGAGCGAGCATGATAGGTCAACTTGCGAGCGCGGCTGTCGGAACGTCCGCGCCCGACTTCGAGGTCGTCAACGCGGACGGGTCGCGCGTGAGCCTCGCCGATCTCCGCGGCCACCTTGCCGTGCTGGCGTTTCATGGAGCCCAGTGGGATCCCGCTCGGCCTCACCAGCGGGCACACCTGAAGGCCATCGTCGCCCAGGTTTCTGGCGACGACGAGCGAATCTCGCTCCTGACCCTGCCGGTGTCGAGTGAGGTCGCAGACCGCTTCGGCGTCGGCGACGAGGAAACCGTAATTGTTCTCGACCCCGAAAGCGTCGTACGCTGGCGGCATACTGGTTCGATTGCGGCGCGGGAAACTGACTCGCTCGTCAGTGCATTGATTGGCCACACGGACCAGCAGGAACTTGAGCGCGGGCTGCTGTCCACCACTCGCCGCCAGTTCGTTGCCAGCGCCCTGGCTGCCGCGATTGTGCTCGCGGTCTCCCCCGCCCTGGCCAGGGCCAAGTCGGCGGCAAGGCGAGTCGCCGAGTCGGCGGGCGGCCCGGCACAGGTTCGCGTGGTGTTGAACATCAATGGCCGCGACGTGCCCCTCGACATCGAGCCACGCGTGACTCTGCTCGATGCACTCCGCGAGTACATGGGCCTCACCGGAACCAAGAAGGGCTGCGACCACGGCCAGTGCGGAGCGTGCACCGTGCACGTGAATGGACGTCGCCAGCTGAGTTGTCTCTCCTTCGCCGCCATGCATCAGGGCGCGAAAATCACCACCGTGGAAGGCCTGGCCGACGGAAACACCCTGCATCCCATGCAGGCGGCCTTCATCAAGCATGACGGTTTCCAGTGCGGCTACTGCACCCCCGGCCAGCTCATGTCTGCCACTGCGCTGCTCACCGAGCCGTGCGGAAAATCCGACGCCGACGTGAAGGAAGGCATGAGCGGCAACATTTGTCGCTGCGGTGCCTATCCGGGCATCGTCGCGGCCATCCAGGACGTCAGGGGCTGACCATGAGACCATTCGACTATTCAGCGGCAGCGTCCAGCGCCGACGCCGCACACCTGGTGATGACCGAACCCCATGCATCCTTCATCGCCGGCGGTACCACGCTCGTGGATCTCATGAAGCTCGGCGTGGAAGCGCCAAGCCACGTGGTGGACATCAACGGCCTTGCCACACGCGAGCCCGCCCTCGCGCAGGTCAGCGTGCTTCCGGACGGCGGCGTGCGCATCGGTGCCCTGGTGCGCAACAGCGACCTGGCTTGGAACACCATCATCAAGCAGCGCTACCCCGTGCTGTCCGAGGCACTGCTGGCCGGCGCGTCCGGGCAGATCCGCAACATGGCCACCGTGGGCGGCAACCTGCTCCAGCGCACGCGCTGCTATTACTTCCGTGACACCGCCATGCCCTGCAACAAGCGGGAGCCCGGCTCGGGATGCTCGGCGATCGGCGGACACACGCGCATTCATGCCGTGCTTGGCACGAGCAATTCGTGCATCGCGACAAGCCCGGGCGACATGCCCGTGGCGATGATTGCACTCGGCGCCTCCGTGCGGGTGCGCGGTGCCGCTGGCGAGCGAACCATTCCGCTCACCGAATTCCATGTGGTACCGGGGGCGCACCCTGAGCGTGAAACCGTGCTTCGCCACGGCGAGATGATCACGGCGGTGGACATTCCCGCGCTTGGCTTCGGGGCTCGCTCCCACTACAGGAAGGTTCGCGATCGTGCCTCGTACGCGTTCGCGCTCGCATCTGCAGCCGTCGCGCTCGACGTCGTCCGCGGTTCGGTGCACGACGTCCGTATTGCACTCGGCGGTGTGGCCACAAAGCCCTGGCGGTCGCTGGCTGCGGAACGTGCGCTCAAGGGCAAGCCGGCAACCGCCGCCGCATTCCGCGCGGCGGCCGAAGTCGCACTGCATGGAGCTGTGGCCCACGGCGAAAACGCATTCAAGATCGAGCTCGCAAAGCGCACGCTCGTGCGTGCGCTGAGCACCGTTGCCGCGATGGCCTGAGGAGATGGATCACATGGAGAACCATGCGCAGGACCAGATCGACATCGTCACTGGCAAGCGTGGCGCTGTGGGTGCACCAATGGATCGCGTCGACGGCCGGTTGAAGGTGACCGGCG
>JAYVNZ010000210.1:0-1517 GCA_043758185.1 Gemmatimonadaceae bacterium
GACGTGGTAGTTTCCCTCGCCCGTCGGCTTTGCGCTATCCGCCAGGACGCTGCCGGAGAACCGCGCGTGGAGGTACGACAGCGAGGTCGTGACACCGTCGGACATCACGCCGTGCCCCAGGTCCTGCCCGGTGACCACGTGGAAGCCGGCGCGCGATTCCACATCGTGGAAACAGGCACTCGCGAAGTCGAGCAACGCGTTGTCGCAAGGCTGTCCCACGCGCGCGTCGGCAGTGGGATGCAGCACGCAGCGTCCGCCCACGATGCGGTCCTTCTCGCGCTGCCCGAGCGGCCCGCCCACACGCATCAGGCGCGACCAGTAGACCTGTTCCTCCATGCCCATTGCAAGTGCGATGGCCTCACGATCCGAATCGAAGCCCGGCGAGGAGGTACGCTCCTCGGTCGCGATGCGGAAGCCGCCGCATGACAGCTTTCCGGACCCGGGTGCGGCGAAGGTCGCGACGCTCAGCTGCCATCCGCTTGCGGCGTGCGAGTAGCGGTACACCCAGACGCCGGCCCCGCGATACCGGGCGAGCTCGGGAAACAGGGCAGCCGTGTCCGCCGGTTGGAGCGTGACGGGCGCCGCGACGCGAATAGCGGGTGAACGCGCCGTCACATCAGGTCGTGGGAGGATTGAACGCGACGTGCTGCGCATCCACCCAGCTGCGGTGATACGCGGGATCCTCGATCTCCAATGCCGGCCTGGCGACGCGAAGCGGCCGAAACGTGTCCATCATCACCGCATACTCATCGGTGCCCTTTGCTCCCATCGAGGCCTCGGCACGACCCGGATGCGGTCCGTGCGGAATGCCGTCAGGATGGTGCGTGATGGATCCGAACTCGATGCCCTTGCGGCTCATGAACTCGCTCGACGCATAGTAGATCACCTCGTCGGAGTCCACGTTGCTGTGGTTGTACGGAGCCGGAATGGCTTCGGGGTGAAAGTCGAACGGGCGTGGACAGAACGAGCAGATGACGAAGCCGTCACCCTGAAAGGTCTGGTGCACGGGTGGCGGCTGGTGCACGCGGCCCACGATGGGCTCGAAGTCCTGGATGTTGAACGCCCACGGGTAGAACTGTCCGTCCCACCCCACCACATCGAGCGGATGGTGGTCGAGGACGACTTCGTTGATTCCGTCATACTGCTTGACGAGGATGCGGAAGTCACCCATTTCGTCGTACGTTTTCAACGCACGCGGGACACGGATGTCGCGCTCCGAATAGGGCGCGCCTTCCACGAGTTGACCGAACTCGTTCCGATAGCGCTTCGGCGGACGGATATGCCCGCGGCCCTCCATGATGAGCAGCTTGGCCTGCTCGCTGCCTGCGTCGAAGCGATAGCGATGCATGATACCGCGGTGAATCACGACGTAGTCGCCCTCGCCGAAGGGCAGGTCGCCGAACTGCGTCTCGAGCACGCCTTTGCCCTTGGAGACGTACACCACTTCGTCAGCCTGCGCATTGCGATAGAAGTGTTCGTCGTGCGTGGTGGGCTCCACGTACAACATGGCGACGTCC
>JAYVNZ010000211.1:0-17819 GCA_043758185.1 Gemmatimonadaceae bacterium
AAATGAAGCGGCCGGCTCACCTGGGTGAGCCGGCCGCTTCGTTTGGTGCCCCAGCCGGTCAGGAGCGTGAGATGCCGATGACACAGTTATGGATCCGAGGCATTGCACGCAGGTTTCCCTGTCATTCCTCTCACAGGAGTCGCTGCATGCGCATCTCATCCACTCGCCTGATCGCAGTCGCCTGCGCCCTGGTTGCATCCGCGATGTTTCAAGCATGCGCAATGACCACCGGCCAGTACGTGCCGACGCGTGGCACGGCCGCCAATCGGAGCATGGTGAGCCACTACGATTCCTACGGTCAGCCAATCGCCCGCCAGCGCAGCGTGAACCGCACCATGACCGTGATGCACGACCGGGGCGGCGTGGCCGACTACCGGTATTATTGAGTTCATCCTCCCTGTACATCGAGCCGAGGCACGACCAGTCGCCTTGGCTGGAGGATCACCTTTGCGTTCACGCTGCTCGCTGCCCGGGGCCTGAGGCAACAGCCGAACGACATGCGGGTCGGGGATGCGCACGTCGGCCAACAGCAACATGGGCGGTTCCGATCATCTCCCTTGATTGCCGAGCGCCTCTCGGATTTTCAGTTCAACCGAGGCCGGGCAGCACCGTGACTGGCGCGGTCACTCGCGCCCGTCTAGCATGCGCACCATGACCATCACTGCAATCGAGGCCATCACCGGCCGCCGTTCCGTACGCCAGTTCACCGCGCGCATTCCTTCGCGCGACGAAGTCGAGACGCTGCTCGCTGCGGCCGTGCTCGCCCCAAACCATCGCCTCACGCAGCCCTGGCGCTTCTTCGTGCTTGGGCCCGAGGCGCGGTACGCCTACGGCCTTGCCCTTGGCAATCGCAAGGCCAGGAAGATCGAGGATGTGGACGCGGCCGAGCGCATGCGACGCACGGTGGCGGAGGAGCATGCTGCGCTTCCGTTGATGATCGCGGTAGCGATGACGGAAGACGCCAACCCTGAAATTCGCGAGGAAGATTTCGCGTCGACAATGATGGCGGTGCAGAACCTGTCGCTCGCGGCGGTGAGCCTGGGGCTCGGCACGCACATCAAGACGGGGGCCATCATGCAGGATCCCGCTGCGCGCAGTGCGTCGGGCGTGGCCGAGGGCGAGCGCATCATCGTGGTGCTCAATGTCGGTGAGCCCTCGGCGGTTCCGCCTGCGCGGGAGCGGAAGGAAGCCGCGTCACTGACAACCTGGATGCCCTAGGCGCCTGCGCTGGTCTGGGCGGGGCCGCGCGGAAATGATGACGAGGATACGTGGCTGGCGGCGCATGATGCGTGTGTGCTCGCCGCCATCCGTTCCGCCGCCGTGCTGGGAATCGACGCCTACGATGTGACTGTCGAGGTGGACGTCGCGCTCGGCTTGCCCCAATGGATCATCGTTGGGCTGCCGGCGAGTGCGGTCAAGGAAAGTCGCGAGCGGGTCAGTGCCGCCCTGATCAATGCGGGGTTCAGCGTGCCGCCGCGGCGCATCACGGTCAACCTCGCGCCGGCGGACGTCCGAAAGGACGGCACGGCCTTCGATCTTCCCATGGCACTCGGCGTCCTCGTTGGTACGGGAGTCATCAAGGCGGATGCGCTGCGCCACTGCATTGCCGTCGGTGAGTTGGGCCTCGATGCGTCCATCAGGCCGGTGCGTGGCGCGCTGTCCATGGCTCGTCGCGTCGCGTCAGCGCGTGATGCAGGTGACATGACGCTCATCCTGCCACCACAGAATGTGGGGGAGGCCGCGCTCGTGCGTGGATTGCGACTGGCGGCACCGGGAACCCTTGGAGAACTGGTCGCATGGCTCAGGCGCGGGCCGCTACCGTCACCGTCGTTGGTCGCGGCCGCGACGGTCGATACGGACACCGTGGACCTTGCCGACGTGGCGGGCCAGGAGGGCGCGAAGCGGGCATTGGCCATTGCGGCAGCCGGCTCGCATGGCGTTCTGCTGGTGGGACCGCCGGGCGCGGGCAAGACGATGCTCGCACGCCGGCTCCCCACCATCCTTCCGTCGCTCACCGATGCGGAAGCGCTCGAGGTGACCGCCATTCATTCCGTGGCGGGCATCCTCGACCCGGCGGCCGGCGCGGTGGTGCGTCGTCCATTCCGGGCGCCACACCATTCGGTGTCCACCGCGGGCCTCGTGGGCGGCGGATCGTCGCCGCGGCCGGGAGAGGTGAGCCTCGCCCACCATGGGGTGCTGTTCCTCGACGAGTTGCTCGAGTTTCCACGCGGGGTACTGGAAGCGTTGCGTCAACCAATGGAGGATGGATCCGTCACCATCGCGCGGGCACTGGCCTCGTTGCGCTTTCCTGCCCGATTCGCGCTGGCGGCCGCAATGAATCCGTGCCCGTGCGGCCATCTGGGCGACGTGTCGCATCCGTGTGTGTGCGCCGCCTCAGAGGTCGCGAAGTATCGCGGACGGCTTTCGGGACCGCTCGCGGACCGTATCGACCTTCACGTGCACGTGCCGCCGGTGGCGCTGAGTCGACTCGCGATGCGTGATGCGTCTGCGGATTCCGCCGCCGTTCGCGCGCAGGTGGAGCGTGCGCGTGGACGCCAGCGCGAACGGTACCGCCGCGACGACGCCTGCAACGCGCGCACGCCCGGGCGGTGGCTCGAGGTGCACGGCGGCCTGGAGCCGGCGGCCAGGGCACTCCTGACATCGGCGGGTGAGCGCCTGCATCTCTCCGCTCGCGCGTTTCACCGGGTGTTGCGCGTGGCGCGCACGATCGCCGACCTGGAGGGCGGGGATGCGGTGTGCACGCACCACGTGGCCGAGGCGCTGGGGTACCGGCCGCGACCTGTCGATGCGGAGTCCCCACACCTGAGGCAGCTCTCATGAGCCATGACCAGCTGGCTACAGACGCGTTGCAGAGCGATGGCGCGCGGGCTAGTATTACTTACGAAAGTAATACTTCGGAGGTAGCCATGCGCATCACCAGCAAGGGTCAGGTCACCATCCCGCTCGAGGTTCGCGAACGGCTTGGTCTGCTGCCGAACACGGAGGTCGAGTTCAGTATCCGCGGCGACGCGGCCATGCTCACGAAGGCCGGTGGGCGCCGTCGCGGCCCGGCGCTCGTCGAGCATCTGCGCGGGCGGGGCGACGGAACGCTGACGACGGATCAGATCATGGCGCTTACAAGGGACGCTCCTCCGGCGAGGCGGAAGCGTTGACGCTGGTTTTGGTGGACAGCAACGTCATCATCGACGTGCTTACAGAAGATGCCGAGTGGTTTCCGTGGTCCTCCGCCGCGCTCGAACGCGCGGCGGAGTCTGACGTGCTCGTGATCAATCCGATCATCTATTCTGAAGTCTCGGTGCACTTTTCGCGCATCGAGGAGTTGGACGCCGCCCTCCCCAAAGAGAGCTTCCGCCGCGACCCGCTCCCCTGGCAAGCCGGATTTCTTGCCGGCAAGAGTTTTCTGCTCTACCGCCAGCGCGGGGGTGCCCGCCGGTCTCCGCTGCCCGATTTCTACATCGGCGCGCATGCGGCACTTCGCGATGCCACGCTGCTCACGCGCGACGCGTCACGATACCGAACCTACTTTCCACGACTTCGACTCATCGCGCCGTGAGTCAGCGTCGCAGCGTGGCATCCCCCGCCGCCGCGAAGTGCAGCTCTGCCCATGGGGCAGCTAGCGCGAATACCAACTGTGCGACGGCGCCTGAACCTGTAGGCGGGTCGAGCCGATAGCGCGAGTGCTTCTGCGCGCTGGATCGCCGCGCGCGGGATTCCCTGCGCTCCAATCGGCACTGCGCGTGCGATGTGCCTTGCGTCCCGTGACACCTGCTGCGACCATTGCGCACCCCAGTCCCGGTAAGAGAATAGGCCCGTGCAACGTCCGTCTTAGGTGCCAGGCCCCGCGGATGACGGGCAACCACGTGTGCAGGCAATGTGACTAAGAGCCAGCGCGTGCGACGGTTGGGAAACTTTCCACTGTGCCGCCCGTAAAGCCAGGTACTGTCGCCGTTTGCAACGCTCGGCCTTTTGACTATCGATCGTGTCATCTACCGTGAGGAAACCTCATGATCCGCTGTTTCGTGACCGCTCTCGCCCTCGTGGCCGTCGCTGCAATGCTTCCAGCTCGTTCGCTCGGCGCACAGCAGGAGGCGCGGGCCTTCAACGTCTTCCTCGATTGCACCCGCGGCGATTGCGACCAGCAGTTCTTTCGCACGGAAATCGTGAGCGTGAACTGGGTGCGTGAGCGCACGGCGGCCGATGTGCACGTGCTGGTGACGACCCAACCCACGGGCGGAGGTGGCGAGCGATTTTCCCTTGCCTTCATTGGCCAGAACCGGTTCGCTGGCGTCATCGATACGCTCACCTACGATTCCCCGCAGGCCGCCACGGAAGACGAGACACGGCGTGCACTCGTACGCACAGTGCAGTTGGGGCTGGTCCGCTATTTGGCCCGTACCAGTTCGGCGCAACGCCTGGCGGTGACGTACACGCCCTCAAAGAGTACGGATTCCTCCAGTACCACCGCCACACGCGACCCGTGGAATGCCTGGGTCTTCAGCGTGAGTGCCAACGGCAATGGCAACCGCGAGGAGAACTACTCGGGTCTCCACGCCAATGGCCGGGTGGCGGCTAATCGCGTGACGGAGGCGTGGAAAACGTCACTGTCGGTGGGGGAGAATTACAACGAGAGCCGCTTCAGCTTCAACGGGGTCCAGTCCCTGTTCGTCCAGCGGAGCTACTCGGCCAACCTGCTCCAGGTAAAAAGCCTGGGTGAGCATTGGTCAGCGGGCGTGAAGGGCAACTTCAATTCGTCGACGTACCTGAACCAGCGCGCATCCACACGACTGACCCCCGCGATGGAATACGACCTCTTTCCGTACAAGGAATCCACTCGGCGGCAGCTGCGCTTTCAGTATGGCGTGGGGATCAGCTCCTTCAACTATTACGATACCACCGTGTTCAACAAGCTGAAGGAGACCCTCCCTGTGCAGGTCTTCTCCACGGCGTTCAGCCAGCGGCAGACCTGGGGATCCCTGAACGCGGGGGTGGATGCCGTGAGCTACCTCAGCGACCTTGCACGACGCAAGCTCACCTACTCGCTCGGAGGCGACGTTCGGGTATTCAAGGGACTGAGTGTCAACTTCTACACGGTGTACCAGTCGATCCACGATCAGTTCTACATTCCCAAAGAGGGAATCACCCGCGACGCGGCGTTGCTGCGGCAGTCACAGCAGAGCACGCGGTTCAGCCAGTTCTTCTTCGTTGGCTTGAACTATTCGTTCGGGTCGGTGCTGAACAACGTGGTGAATCCCAGGTTCGGGGGTGGAGACGGGGGAGGTGGGTTCTTCTTCTCGCAGTGACCGTCGCCAGATCGCTTGCCCGATTCATGCGGGCAGTACGTGATACGGACGAATGCCAAATGCGTCGCGAGCGGATAGCTTTCGTCGATGGACGATTCTTCTGTTCTCGCGCCCGAGGTTGCTACGCGCGTCGCTTCGCCTTCCGCCCTGCGTGAGGAGGCGCTGACCGCGTGGCTGCGCGCTGCCGGGCGCGTGGCCATCGGCTTCAGCGGCGGCGTCGACTCCGCCTACCTTGCCGTGGTTGCCCGGCGAACCCTCGGCGCGGACAACGTGCTGGCCATCATCGGCCGCAGCGCATCATATCCGGCCGAGCAATGGGCCACCGCACGAGGCGTGGCGGCGTCGTTCGGCATCCAGGTGCTGGAGCTTGACACGGACGAGTTGAACGATCCGCGATACGCCGCCAATCCGAGCAATCGCTGCTACTTCTGCAAGACGGAGCTCTGGTCGAAGGTGGTGCCACTCGCACATAGCCGGGAATTCCATGTCATCGCCGACGGCACGAACGCCGACGACCTCACGGATTACCGGCCGGGCGCACAGGCCGCGCGTGAACACGTCGTCGCGAGCCCGCTTGCCGACCTGGGCTTCACCAAGGCTGAAATCCGCGAACGCTCGCGGGCGCTCGGCATTCCCACCTGGTCGCAGCCTTCGTCGCCGTGCCTGTCGTCGCGGCTACCGTACGGCACGAGCGTTACGCCGGCCCGGCTTGGGCAGGTCGAGCGAGCCGAGCGTGCGTTGCGCGCACTGGGCATCGCGGATGACCTTCGAGTGCGGTATCACGACGATCTCGCACGTGTGGAGCTCTCGCAGGCTGCGCTTGCCGAGTGGATGCACCCAACACGATTCATGGAGCTCCGCAGTGCGGTGCAGGGGGCGGGCTTCACGCGCGTGGCGCTCGACCTGCGTGGTTTCCGGTCTGGCTCGCTCAACGTGTTGCACGGGGTGACAGCCGCGTGAGCGTGCGCCGGGAGACTCCAGGGGGGCAGCCCGCCCTGGAAGGCGCGCTCGCTGAGCGCGGACTCGTCGTCCGTGTGGAGGGCCGCGCGGGTCTCGCCGTGCTGATTGCGGATGCGGCCACAGTGGCAGCGCTGGGTGACGTCGAATTGCGGCGCGCCGCCCTGGCCCTCGCGCGTGAACACGGATTTTTACACGTGGCCATCGAGCTGCGTGGCGATGCGCCTGTTCCTCGCGGTTGAGTTGTCGGCGGAGGTAGTGCAGGCGCTGGTACGGGCCACGGCCCCGCTGCGCGCTGAGGTGCCGACACTGTGCTGGATTTCTCCCGAGCGGTGTCACCTCACGGTCAAGTTCCTGGGCGACCTGCCGGACTCCCGGATGGAACGCATTGTGGCCATGAGCGACGCGGTCGCAGGCGCACACCGTCCCTTGACCATGCAGCTGGGAGGTGTCGGTGCGTACCCGAACTTTCAGGCGGCACGTGTCGTATGGACCGGGGTAGAGCACGATGCGAGGCTGGAGCTGCTGCATCACGACGTCGAGATGGCGAGCGCGGAGGAAGGATTGGAGCTGGATGGCCGGGCGTTTCGCCCGCACGTGACGCTTGCGCATGTGCGGACGCCGCTGGGCGAGCACGAAGGCTTGCGTCTTGCGCGAGTTGCGCAGGCGATAGACTTCTCCGCAACGCAGGAGGTTGTGGCGATTTCGCTGTTCGAGAGCATGCTGGCCCCCACCGGGGCGACGTACCGCCGCGTGCATGCGGCAACACTGGGAGGACGGTGACCGATGGGCTGTATCGCACGCCTGGGATGTCTGGTGGTGCTCGCGTGTCTCGCGGTTGGCGCATGGTTCACGCGTGACCGCTGGATGTCGAAGGTGACCGGAACCACGCCCGTTGCTGCAGCGGTGTCCGCGTGGCAACCGCTCTCTCCTGCCGCGGGCGCGAGGGGCAAGCGCACGATTGAATCGCTCCAGTCGTCGAGCGGACCGGTGTTCGCGAACCTGACCGCCGCAGAAATCGCGTCGTATGTTTTCCAGACCGTGGGCCGCACGCTGCCCACCTCCGCGGACAGCGTGGAGGCGGCCGTCATCGGTGACGCGCTGTATGTGCGCGCCATCGTGCCCATGAAGGAATTCGCGGGCAGTGGAGCACTGGGACCTCTCGGTGGTCTCCTCAACGATCGCGAGAAGATCACCCTTGGCGGCGGATTTCGCGTCGTGCGGCCCGGCCTCAGCGAGTTTCAGGTGCGTGAGATCAAGCTCCGCGACTTCAAGGTGCCAAGTGGTGCCATTCCGCGGCTGTTGCAGCAGATCGGACGAGGCAACCGGCCGCAGGGCATCGCCGCCGATGCGCTCCCGGTGCCCACCCCAGCCACCCTGGGCGACGTTCGTATCGCGAATGGCAAGGTGACGTTGTACAAGACGACGGCAGGCACCACGCCATGACGCGGAAAATCCTGATCGTCGACGACGAACAGGGCATTCGCGCGGCACTCGGCCAGCTGCTGGAGTTCGAAGGCTACGAGGTCCGGACATGCGGCAATGCAGCGGATGGCATCACGGAGTACGCACGCTTCCGTCCGCACCTCGTGTTCATGGACGTGAAGATGGCGGGGATGGACGGACTCGAGGCGCTGCGCAAGCTCCGCGCGCTGGATCCGGGTGCCGTGGTGGTGATGATCAGCGGGCACGCCACCATCCAGACTGCCGTGGAAGCCACGCAACACGGCGCGTACGACATCCTGGAAAAGCCGCTGGACACGGATCGCATCCTGGTCACCCTGCGCAATGCCCTCTCGCACCTCGACCTGCAGGCCGAGAACGAGCGACTGCGTGACACGGTGCATTCGCGGTTCGAAATCGTTGGGAATTCGGCAGGAATCCGTGCCGTGACGCAGAACATCGCACTCGTGGCAAAGACGCCCGCTCGCGTGCTCATCACCGGCGAGAACGGTACGGGCAAGGAACTCGTGGCGCGCGCGGTACACACGCAATCCTCGCGCGTGAATGGTCCCTTCGTGGAAGTGAACTGCGCCGCCATCCCCAGTGAGCTCATCGAGAGCGAGCTGTTTGGCCACATGAAGGGATCGTTCACCGGCGCCGTGGCAGACCGCGCCGGCAAGTTCGAACAGGCTGATGGCGGCACGCTGTTCCTCGACGAGATCGGCGACATGAGTCTCGCTGCGCAGGCAAAGGTGTTGCGTGTGCTGCAGGACGGCGTGGTCACGCGCATTGGCGGCGCCAAGCCCGTGAAGGTGGATGTGCGCGTGCTTGCGGCCACCAACAAGGTGGTGGAGGACGAGATTGCAGAAGGACGGTTTCGCGAGGATCTCTACTATCGGTTGAACGTGGTTCCCATCCATGTGCCGCCCTTGCGGGAGCGTCGCGATGATATTCCCTCGCTCATCTCGCACTTCGTGGCCCAGCTCACCGCAGCCGGCGGCCTGTCGCCCAAGCCCATCGGCGAGGATGCGATCTCGCGTCTCCAGCAACGCGACTGGCCCGGGAACGTGCGCGAGCTGCGGAACACCATCGAGCGGCTGCTGATCCTGTCCAGCGGACCGCGGGTCACGGCGGATGACGTGGAACGCCTGGTGGGGCGGCGTGCAGACAGCGCCGAGGGCGCACTTGGCACGCTGCTCGACGTGGCGACCTTTGATGAGTTCAAGCATGCGGCCGAGCGCGTGTATCTGCTGGCGAAGTTGCGCACGTTCGACTGGAACGTGAGCGAAACCGCGCGCGTACTGAACATGCCGCGGTCGAACCTGTACAAGAAGATCGAGCGCTACGCGTTGAGCCGCGAGGGCGGGGCCGGTGCGCTGCCGCTCACCGACATGGCGCATGACGAGGATGACGACACATGACCAACTGGGACGCAGAGCTCAAGAAGATCGACAAGCAACTGGAGTCCATGTCGGATTCCGCCCTCATTCCCGCAGCGCCGAAGGGCGCGCCCCCGACGGCGAAGGCCGCCGTGGTGGCGGAGCGCGAGTCGACGCGAACGTGGCCCGCGCTCCTGCGCCTTGCCCTGGCGACTGCGCTTGCGGTCGGCATTCTGTTCTGGCCGTATCCCTCGCAGTGCGGCGTGGGTCTCGCGGGTTATCTCATTGCGGTCACCGCCGTTACTGTCGGTGGTCTCTGGAGCAGTGTGTGGACATGGCGCCACCGCACCGTGCGCGCGCACATTCTGTCACTGCTGCTCGTCATATGGGGGTTGACGCTCGGAGCGATCGAGGTGCTGCCGCACGCCGGTTATGCGAAGGCGGATGCCCGGCGGCCCACGGGGTGGTCGTGTACTGCACCTGGTGCGCCCGCGTCCACGACACCGGGCGCCCCTCTGGTCAAGGCACCCGTCACTCCCTGAGCCGTGCGTACGCAACCGGCGGTCATCGCGATTCTCCTCGGTGGCCTGGTCATCACCCCGGGACGATCCGACTCCGTCGCGGGGGCGCAGCAACCGTCCAGCATCGGCGACCGGGTTGCGTACGGTCACGATGCCCTGGGAAGTCGATATGCGCCGCTTGCGCAGATCACGCGCGAGAATGTTGCACGGCTGGCCGTCGCGTGGACGTACCGGACCGGCGAGATCGGGGCGAAGACCCGTCAGCCCGTGAAGTTCGAGGCGACCCCGCTGATGGTCGATGGAACGCTGTATCTCTCCACTCCATTCGGTCGTGCCATTGCGCTTGACGCGGAAACGGGTCGTGCACGATGGACCTATGACGCCCATGCCAACAGAAATGGCGATTGGGGAGATTTCGCGAATCGCGGCGTCTCGACGTGGGTCGATACGCGTGTTGCGGCGAACGCCGCCTGTCGGCGACGCATTTACCTCGCGACGATCGACGCCCGCATCATTGCGCTCGATTCACGTACGGGCGTGCCGTGCGCGTGCTTCGGCATAGGCGGCACTGTCGACTTGCGGAAGGGCCTCCGTAACGCACCCTACTACACCGAGGAGTACGAGCTCACGTCGCCGCCGGCCGTGATCAACGGAATGATCGTCACAGGCTCGGCGATCGCGGACAATGGACGCACCGCGGCTGCGAGCGGCGAGGTGCGTGCGTTCGACGCCAGAACAGGTGCGTTGCGATGGAGCTGGGATCCCGTGCCGCGCGATTCGTCCGACGCCGAGTGGAAGAGCTGGAAGGGAGCGCTCTCGCATACGACAGGGGCAGCCAACGCGTGGTCCGTTATCGCGGCCGACGCGTCGCGCGATATGGTGTTTGTACCCACCGGCAGCGCGAGCCCGGATTACTATGGCGGCGAGCGCGTGGGCGACGATCACTACGCCAGTTCGATCGTTGCGCTGCGTGCCTCCACGGGAGAAGTCGTGTGGCACTTCCAGGCAGTGCATCACGACCTCTGGGACTACGACGTGGCGTCTCCCCCCGCGCTCGTGACGCTTACGCGTGGCGGACGCCGCGTGGACGCCGTGCTGCAGGCGACAAAGTCCGGGCAGCTGTTTGTGCTGAATCGCGATACGGGCGTGCCGATATTTCCCGTCGAGGAGCGCGCAGTGCCGCAGAGCCACATCTTCGGGGAGCGGGCCTCTCCTACGCAGCCATTCAATACCGTCATACCGCCACTCAGCCCGCAATCGCTCCCGCTCGAGCAGGTGTGGGGCACCACGCCCGAATCGCGCCACGCCTGCGTCGCGCGGATACGCCCACTGCGCAACGATGGCGTGTTCACGCCTCCCAGCCTGGAGGGAACGCTCGTGATGCCATCCAATATTGGCGGGGCGCACTGGGGCGGACTCGCGTTCGATCCGGAACGCCAGATCGCGGTGGTGCCGGTGAAGCGCATTCCGGCGTTCGTGCAGCTCATTCCACTTGACGAGCTGGATACCGCGCAGGTGACGTCCAACCAATCGCGTCTTGGGGACCAGTACACGCGGATGCACGGTACGCCGTATGTAATGCGGCGCCGCATGCTCACGGCACCCGACCGGATGCCATGCGTACGCCCGCCGTGGGGCGCGCTGGTGGCGATCGACCTGAAGACCGGCTCGAAGGCGTGGGACGCACCGCTCGGCGATCCAGTGAACCTGCTGCCTGCCATCGCAGTGATATCGCCGGCGCCGCTCGGGCTGCCGAATCTCGGCGGTCCCATCGCGACGGCGGGCGGCGTGGCGTTCATCGGGGCGACAATGGACCACGTGCTGCGTGCGTTCGACGTCGAGACGGGGCGTCTGCTCTGGAGCGGCCCCTTGCCGGGAGCTGCGAGAGCCACGCCAATGACATACCTGGCGAATGGACGCCAGTTCGTCGTGATCGCCGTGGGTGGCGGGGAGGACTGGGGGCAGGGTGATTACGTCGTTGCATTCGCGCTACCCATCCTATTGATGTCGTCCTGAGTGCTGCGCTCAGGACGACTTCTTCGCTGACTGCCCGAGAATCCATAGCCGAGCGCCCTGCTGTGTGAGATTGCCGCCGCAGAGTGGCATCGCTATGCGTGCGCCGGCCCACCGCTTCGGATCCTGAAGCACGGCTGCCAAGGCAACTGCGCCAGCCGGTTCCACGACGAGTCCGAGATGGAAGTGCAGCAGCCGCATGGCGCGCACGATGGTGCGATCCGTGACGGCGACGACTTCGTCCACCGTGTCGCGCAGCGATTCGACGGCGTAGGCAACGGGTTCGCGCACGGCGATCCCGTCTGCGATGGTGTCAGCCTTCTCCGTGGAGACGGGCTCACGAGCGGCAAAGGACAACCGCATGGCGGGTGCACCCGCGGCAACAACGCCAATGACGCGAGTGCCGGGCTCCGCTTGTCGGCACCACGCCCCGATGCCGGTGGCCAATGCACCGTTGCCCAGCGGCACGATCATCAGCTCGGGCATCGCGCCCGCCTCGCTGATCTCAAGGGCGATGGTGCCGGCTCCCTCGGCAATTTCCGGATGCGCCCCGTCTTCCACGTAGAATGCGTCCGACGATGCGGCGAAGCGGCGCGCGATGGTCTTCGCCGCATCGAAGTCGGCGCCACCGAGTCGGACTTCAGCACCGAGGCGCCGCATGGCCTCCACTTTCATGACGTTGGCGCGCTTCGCGGCGAACACAATAACCGTCCGGTTCCGCCGGCTCGCCGCGCGCGCGAGTCCCTGTCCGAAGTTGCCAGCAGACGCACAGACGAGCGTCCGGTCGTCATGCAATGCGCTCATGAGCAGTTCGGTGCCACGACCCTTGAACGAGCGGATCGGATTCAGCGTCTCGACCTTGAAGGTCAACTCCACATCGAGAGCGCTGTCGAGCGACGTGCCTCGAAGCATCGGCGTATTGAGGAACACCGGGTCGATGACGCTCATCGCCGCGGCGATGTTGTTGTGGGAAGGCAGGCGCATCATGACAAGATGGTGGGGCGGTAACAAAAGCGAGAGGCCGCGCCCTCCAGCGCGGGGCCTCGGGCGATCGGTACTATTTCTTCGCGGCGGGTGGCGGCAACGGCGTGCTGATGTCGCGATGCACGAGCCACCTTCCGTCCACGTTCTCGAGGATCGCGGTGTAGCGGCCGTCGGTCCTGGTCGGCGCGGCTTTGCCTTTCTCTGGAAGGTCTGGGTAAACGTCCCCATGGCAATGGCAATATCGCCATACCGCTCGAAACTCGTTTCCTGCCTGGTCATGCTGAGGAACTTGGTGCTCGCCATGAAATCGCGCACAAGCTTATCGATGTTGGCCTTGCCCGAGATGGTCGCCATCGTGGGATCGACGATTGTCGCATCGGGCGTATATCACGCGGCGAGCGACGCCCCGCTGCCGGCCTTCACCTCCGCGATCACTGAGCGTTGACGGAGGCGCGCGTCGAGGCTGTGCTACTGGTGCCCTGCTGCTTCACGCCCTGCGCTTGCGTGCCAGACACAAGCGAGAGCGATGCGACTGCCGCGAGCGCGAGTGTTCGAGTACGCATGCTGACCTCCAGCGTTGAAGTTGAAACGGCCGGCTTCCTGTCTTGCGACGCCCGGGCTCCTGGTGCAATCGCCCTCCTCCCACCCGCGATTAGCTTCCGGCATGACCAAGACTTTCCAGAACTTCGTCGCGGGGCAGTGGACCGCCCCGCAGTCAGGCGCGTACTTCGAGAATCGCAATCCGGCCGACACGCGCGACCTCATCGGCCACTTCCCCCTCTCGAACCACGTCGACGTGGATGCCGCCGTCAAATCCGCCGCCCGTGGCTTTGCACTCTGGCGTGCGACGCCCGCGCCCGCGCGCGGCGACGTGCTGCGTCGCGTGGGTGACCTGCTGTCGCAGCGAAAGGAAGAGATTGCCGACCTCATGACGCGCGAGATGGGCAAGCCGCTCACGGAAACGCGCGGCGACGTGCAGGAAGGAATCGACACCGCCTACTACGCCGCGACGATGGGCCGCCAGTTGTCCGGCCGCACGGTGCCCAGCGAGCTCGCGAACAAGTGGGCCATGAGCTTCCGGCGGCCGATCGGTGTGGCAGGCATCATTGCGCCGTTCAACTTTCCCATGGCGATTCCCACCTGGAAGATGTTTCCTGCCCTGGTCTGCGGAAATGCCTGCGTATTCAAGCCGAGCGAAGACGTGCCGCACACCGGTCACGTGCTCGTGGAGATCATGCTCGAGGCGGGCCTGCCGGCGGAAGTCATCCAGCTGGTGCACGGCGTTGGCGCCGATGTAGGTGCGCCGCTGGTGGCACACCCGGACGTGTCGGTGGTGTCCTTTACCGGCTCGACGCAAACGGGCAGCGCGGTGGGCGAGACCTGTGGCCGCATGCACAAGCGGCTGTCGCTGGAGATGGGCGGAAAGAACGCGATGCTCGTGATGGATGATGCGGACCTCGACCTCGCGCTCGATGGCGTGGTGTGGGGCGCATTCGGCACCACGGGGCAGCGGTGCACCGCCACCAGCCGTCTCATCCTGCAGTCCGGCATTCACGACACCTTCCTGGGCCGCCTGGTGGATCGCGCGCGCGCGATGACGCTCGGCGATGGCCGGAGGAAGGGCACTGACGTGGGCCCGCTCATTCACGAACGGTCGCGGGAGAAGGTGGAACGGTACATCGACGTGGGACAGTCCGACGGCGCCGACCTCCTGTGTGGGGGACGCCGTCCTGACGGCAAGGCATACGAGCACGGCTTCTTCTTCGAGCCCACCATCTTTGCGCGGGTCGAGGCCGGCATGCGCATCGAGCAGGAGGAGATTTTCGGGCCGGTGCTGAGTGTCGTTCGGGTGGCCGACGCCGACGAGGCGTTCCGGGTGAACAACGGGGTGAAATACGGGCTGTCGTCGTCACTCTACACCCGCGACGTGAACCTGGCTTTCCGGGCCTTCGCCGAACTGGACAACGGCATCACCTACATCAACGCTCCCACCATCGGGGCCGAGGCGCACCTTCCGTTCGGCGGCGTGAAGCAGACGGGCAACGGGCACCGAGAGGGCGGGTGGGAGGTGTACGATTTCTATTCGGAAACCAAGGTGGGCTACTGCGATTTCTCAGGCGTGCTGCAGCGCGCGCAGATCGACAATTATCTCGGCACGCCGGACTGACGGGTGATCGCGATGGCGGCGGGAGACGCCGTGCGCTTGCTGCCCTTGGAGAAGGGGGCTTTATTGCATGGTGGCCATGCCTGAAGCGACCGATCCCATCAACCCGCGCATGATTACGCCTGCGCAGAAGCTCGAGGCGTTGCAGCACGTCAACAAGCGACGCAGCGGCTTCGGGTTCTTCTGGGAATGGTCCAAGATCTTCACCATCTCCGTCACCCTCTTCTTTGCGCTCCGCACCTTTGTGGTGGAAGCGTTCAAGATCCCGAGTGGCAGCATGGAAGGCACGTTGCTCGTAGGCGACTTCCTGTTGGTGAACAAGGTGGTGTACGGCGCGGAAGTGCCGCTCATCGGACGCCGGCTGCCGGCGCTGCGCCAACCCGTGCGCGGTGACGTGATCGTCTTCGTGTGGCCCAAGGATCCCACGAAGGACTTCGTGAAGCGCCTCGTCGGCCTTCCGGGAGACACGCTCGCCATGCGCGATGCGGTGCTCATACGAAATGGGGTGGCGCTTGCTGAGCCCTACGTGTCGCATTCCGATCCCGACGCGGATCCGGTCTGGGACGAATTCCGCTGGCAGAGCGACTTTCTCGTGCGTTCAGCGAACGCCGCCGTGGGCTATCATCCATCTCGTAACAACTGGGGCCCCCTGGTCGTCCCTGTTAAACATTACTTCGTGCTCGGTGACAATCGCGACAACTCACTCGACAGCCGGTATTGGGGATTCGTGCCCGATTCGCTGCTGCGTGGACGTCCCGAGGTGGTGTATTTCAGCTATTCCCCTGATTCCTCCGACGACTTTGCCTGGTTGACGCACGTCCGATGGCTGCGCCTGGGCGAACGCGTACACTGATCGCATAGACCGACCCATCCTCGACCGCTCCCGGTCGCACCACCTTCGCCGCCAGCATGTCCCCCCGAGTGCGGCGGGGCCGCCGCTCCCCGGAATTCGCCCGCATGGCCACCACTCCGAACAGCAAGAAGTCGTCGTTCGAAGAGGGATCGCTCGATCAGTACCTGCGTGACATCAGCATCTATCCGCTCATCACGCGGGAAGACGAGGTGGCGCTTGCGCAGAAAATCCACGTGGGCGACCAGGAAGCGCTGGACAAGCTCGTGCGGTCGAACCTGCGGTTCGTCGTCAGTGTCGCGAAGAAGTACCAGAACCAGGGCGTCTCGCTCTCGGACCTGATCAACGAGGGCAACCTCGGCCTCATCCGCGCGGCGCACAAGTTCGACGAGACCAAGGGGATCAAGTTCATCTCCTACGCCGTGTGGTGGATCCGGCAGGCAATCCTGCAGGCACTGGCGGAGCAGAGCCGCATCGTCCGCGTGCCCCTGAACCGGGCCGGCACGCTCCACCGGATCGGCAAGCGCGCGAGCTTCCTGCTTCAGGAGCTGGGCCGCGAGGCGACACACGCCGAGATCGCCGAGGGAATGGACATCACGGAAGAGGAAGTCGCGAAGACCATGTCGATTTCGCAGACGCACCTCTCCCTCGATGCGCCCATGACGCCGGGAGAGGACAACCGGCTGCTCGACTACCTGCCCGACAACCTCAATCCCACGCCGGACGAACTCACCTTCGAGAAGGCGCTGACGGAGAGCATCGAGGAGGCACTCGCGCATCTCAAGGAGCGTGAGTCCAAGATCCTGCGGCTCTATTTTGGCCTGGACGGCGAAGAGCCGATGACACTGGAGCAGATCGGGTCCCTGCTTGGCATCACGCGGGAACGGGTGCGGCAGATCAAGGAGAAGGCACTGTCGAGACTACGGCATGTGTCGCGAGCGAGGGCGCTGGAGTCGTATCTCGGCTAAATCAATGGCGAGTACCAACCACGAGACTTGTAGTACTACGTACCAAGTCGCCAAGGCAGTACGAGTACTACGGCGCATGGACGAAACAATGCGCCCGCAGCTGATGCGAACACGATCACTATTTCCCGCGCTCGGCGCGGGGCACGCTGGCGCACGACGCGTGCTGCACCGTCCGTAGTTCCTCGGAGTGCGCCCGGACCGCGCGCACCGCAGCTTGCTCGCCGCTGTTCCAGAATCGCCACGCGCCATCGGCCTCGCGGCGTAACGCGGCCGGAGATGTCGGGCCCCAACGCCGCAATAGCGTGAGCGCAGCATAGCACCGCTCCCGTTCGCGTTCCGCAACACGCGTTGTGCCCACCACGCCTGCGGACGCGGTGAGCACTGATCGCGTCGCCAGGTCTGCGGTATCTCCGCTGAGCTGCGACATGTGCAGGAGATCCGGCTCGGTGCCCGCAGCGCCGCGTGTGTGTTCGGCGCGGGCGATGTTGAACCGCGCGACGAATGCATCGGGTGCCAGCACGTTGAGGCCGGCGAGCACCGCCAGCCCGGACACCGCAGCACCCGCGATGAAGATGCGGCCTCGTCCACGAAGCACCGTCACGCCAAGCCAGGCCAGGACGAATCCGAGCCATCCCATGAAGACCATCGGGTAGAATCGGTCGACCGTCAATCCGTAGTACCGCACGTACAGCTGCATGCGCATGCCGGCGGACAGGATGATCGCGCCGAGCAGGATCATCAGTGGCAGTGACAGTACCGTGTGTCGTCGCGCGAGAGAGCGGTCCCCGGGCAGCAGTGCGCGCGTCGCCACGAGCAACGGCGTCACCAGCAGCACCACCCACACCATCTCGAAAAAACCCTTCCGCGCATACTGTGCGGCCGTGAGGCCTGTGCGCTCATGCAGGAATGCTTCGCCTCCGAAGAGCCAGCCAAGCTGCGCAATCACGAATACGGAGAAGAGCACATTCAGCGTGCCGAGCGCGGTCGTGACGTCCAGTGCGCTGAGCTCGATCGGGAAGGATGACGGTGCGCGTCGTAGTCGGAGGCCAGGTCCAAGCGCGCCGAGCGCCCAGCCACTGGTCACCCAGCAGATAAAACCGATGACGAATCCGTGCGACAGCACGCGCCGGACGTCGAAGTCCGGAAGGTCCACCAGACTTGCGAAGATGGGGTCGGCACCGCGCAGCAGTGAACCGAAGACGACAAGCAGCACGCCCGC
>JAYVNZ010000212.1:0-6386 GCA_043758185.1 Gemmatimonadaceae bacterium
GATGAGCGCGTCGGAATACCAGCCTTCCTTCTTCGCGATGGCAACGAACTCCTCGTTCACGTCGGGCATCAGGACGCCGGCCTGGTTGCGCATGAAGGCCACGGCAAACAGGGGCTCGAGACCGCTGGAGCAACCGGCAATGATGGAGATGGTGCCAGTGGGCGCCACGGTGGTGACGTTGCAGTTGCGCAGCAGCTGCATGGGACGGATGCGCGTGCCGTCTGCATCACGCGCGCACGTTTCGTCCGGGCCCCAGATGCTCTTGTGCCACTCGGGGAACGGGCCACGCTCCCTGGCCAGCTTCTCCGACTCCTTCTTGGACTCGACGTCTAGGAACTCCATCACGCGCTTGCCGAACGCCACGCCTTCGTTGCTGTCATAGGCGATGCCGAGCTTGATGAGCGCGTCGGCGAAACCCATGACGCCCAGGCCGATGCGACGGATGCGCTTCGAGAGCGCGTCGATCTCGGGCAGGGGATACTTGTTGGCGTCGATGATGTTGTCGAGCAGGTGCGTGCTGAGCTGGATGTCGCGCTTGTACGCGTCCCAATCCATCACGCCATCATTGACGTACATCCCCACATTGATGCTGCCGAGGTTGCACACGTCGTACGACAGCAACGGCTGCTCGCCGCACGGATTGGTGGCCTCGTAATCGCCGAGGCTCGGCACGGGGTTGTAGCGGTTGGCTTCGTCGATGAAGAAGCAGCCGGGCTCGCCGGTGCGCCATGCACCGAGAATCATCTTGTCCCACACCATGTTGGCGTCGAGCTGGCCGACCACGTCGCCCGTGCTGGGATCGTACAGGTCGTAGCTGCCCCTGGCGCGCAACGCCTCCATGAACTTGGTGGTGACGGCGACGGAGATGTTGAAGTTGGTGATCTGCGTGAGGTCTTCCTTGCACGCGATGAAGTCGAGCACGTCGGGATGATCGACGCGCAGGATGCCCATGTTGGCGCCACGACGGGTGCCGCCCTGCTTCACGGCATCGGTGCTGGCGTCGTAGAGCTTCATGAAGGAGATGGGGCCGCTGGCGACGCCAGTCGTGGACCGCACCATCGAGCCCTTCGCGCGGAGCTTGCTGAACCCGAACCCTGTGCCGCCACCGCTCTGGTGGATGATGGCCATGCTCTTGAGCGTGTCGTAGATGCCGTTGCGGCCGTTGGCCAGCGCATCCTCGACGGGGAGTACGAAGCACGCGCTGAGCTGGCCGAGTGGGCGGCCGGCGTTCATGAGGGTGGGGGAGTTGGGCTCGAAGCGGCGCTGCGTCATGAGCGCGTAGAACTCCTGAGCCACCGCGGTCACTGCCTCTTCTGTTGCCCCGTATCGCGCGTCAGGCTCGGCGACGACGGTAGCGACTCGCCAGAACAGGTCCTCCGGACTCTCGATCGCCGCGCCGGTCTTGTCCTTGACGAGGTAGCGCTTGGCGAGCACGGTGCGCGCGTTGGCGGACAGCGTGACCGGACCGGTGGGGGGCTGAACGGGCAAGGGCATGTGGCAACTTCTCCCGGGGGATTTGAACGGTGACTACTTGTCGCTCGGCGGGGACTGGGAGCGGGGGAGCATGTTAGCCCTACTCGTGATTCCGCGCCAGTCCATACCTATGTGCATGAAATATAACGACTTGCAGTGTATGCATCACTTAGTTGCGGGCGTGTGGAGTTGTGAGATTGGAAACAGGTGCGGCGCTTCAGACAAACGAATGTTTGTGCGCGTGCCGGGGTTTCATCGGGTGATTTTGAGCATTTAAAGCGTGCTGCCGTATGAGGTTAGGTGACGCCGAAGGTATCAATTGGGCGGCTTTCCTGTCACGATTTTATGCACGTGCACGCACTCCAAATAGTGTGGCTTGCTTGCGAACACGTGTAATCCCACGGGGCCAAAAGCAAAAGAATTAACCACAGGGGTCACAGAGGACACAGAGAAAAAAAGCTTTTTGTTCTTGCGCTTTGAGAGGGGATAAAGGCTCGCAGAAAGGTGCTGCTGTTCTCCGTGACCTCTGTGACCCCTGTGGTTTATGCAGTTCCCTACCCCGCGGACAACGACGCACGGTGCACACCCTGAAGATGCAGGTACGCATCCACCGTCTTCCCGATACGCTCCCGCTCGGCTGACGTGGTCTCGCGGATCACCTTCCCCGGCACGCCCACCACGAGCGACCCCGGCGGAATCACCATCCCCTCACGACACACAGCCCCTGCCCCCACAATCGACCCTCGGCCCACCACAACGCCATTCAATAGTATTGCGCCCATGCCGATGAGGCACTCGTCCTCGACTGTGGCGCCGTGAACGATGGCGCGATGCCCCACGGCGACGCGTGACCCGATGCGGCACGGCAGGCCTGCGTCCACATGGATGATGCTGCCATCCTGCATGTTCGAGTCGTCGCCAACGGTGATGCTGTCGGTGTCGCCACGCAGCACCGCGGTGGGCCACACGCTCACGCGCGCGCCGAGCGTAACGTCGCCGATGACGATGGCGGCGGAGTGGACGAAGGCGGTGGCGTGGATGGTTGGTGATTTCATGTCACTCTCGCCTGTGTCAGAAGGAGCGGCCATAGGCGAGATACACGCTCACTGGGCGCACATTCACGAGCTCCTTGCCCGCCGTGGGCACCGCAATGCCGAAGCGGAGGTTCTGGGTGGTGTCCCAATCCAGGATAGCCGCCGAGAGGCCAAGTTCGGCGCCGGCGCTCGCGATGGTGCGACCGATCACAGGTGACCGCGCGCACGCATAACTGAACAGCGGCGCATCGACGCACGTGGCAACGGCGGCGTCGGCAAAGGCCGAGAGCGACGCACGATCGAAGAACACGGGCAGCATGCCGAGTCCGCGGCCGCCGAGCGTGAGGGGCGCGCGATATTCGAGCGTGCCGGCGGCGGCGCTGGTGCCGTACGACGTGCCGGCCGGAAAGCCGCGCACACCAAAGGTGCGGCGTCCCTCACCCACCGAGTAGCCGGGCACGATCTGGACGGACGTCCCGCTGGTGCCGCCAATGGAGAACGACGACGCGGTGCGCCGGTCGGCGAGACCGCCTGCCAGGCGCACAGCCAGGACGTGATGTGCAAAGCCAGGAAGGTCGAGGCTCTTGAAGCCGGACGCCGAACCCACCACGCTCGATGACAGTGTACTGCTGAACGCGCCGCTCTCACCGCGAAAGCGGCCGGTGATGCCGACGCTCACGCCATCCTCGCTGGAGATGCTGAGCGACGGCCGTTGCGTGTTGCCCCACTGCGCGCTGACGAACCCACCGGGAAAGGTGGAATGGCGCCTGTACGTGGTGTCATTGATCTGCGCGAGAAGATCGCCTGGCTCGGTGCGGAAGCTGCGGCCTTCGATGGAGACGCCAAGCGACACGGACGAGAAGGAACGATAGCGCGGGCGGGCGAAGGTGGTGGAGAGCGAACCGTAACGCACTCGCCTCAGCAGCGAACCCGCGACCTGCGTGCTGCCGCTCGTACTGAGCGAGCGCTCCAGCTGGAACTCCTGGGAGAGCGCGAGGTCCACGAAAGGTCGCCGAAATCCCGCGTATCGATAGCTGACGTTCGCCGTGGCGTAATGGCCGGTGGTTGCAACGGAGGCGCCGGCGTCGTAAAAGTGGCGATACACGACGTCGTGACCACTGGTGGTCGCGCCCACCAGGGCGCCGCCCGCTGGCGCGTTGTCGAGCACGGGGTACCAGTAGCGCGGGACGAGGCTGCGCCATGCAGAGTAGGCGTGGAAGTCGCCAGTGGAGAGGGGTTGGCTGTCGATGGGGGCGGCCTTCGCGAACCGGGCTGGCGCACGTGGCGCGGTTGCACTCGGCGACGCGAACGGGGCGACGCCCACATGGTACCCATCCGCGCGGAGTGTGACCGCGGCAATGGTGTGCCCATCAGGTGATATCTCCGCCGTGTAGATGCCGGTTTCGGGACAGGCTTCAAGAGCAGGTCCCTCGCTGCGCTCAGGACGACAACACGCGCGACATACTTGCATGGAGCGGCCGTCCATGGCTGCGATCGACAGCGACGGGACGCCGCTTGCCTCGCTCGAATACAACACGGACTTTCCGTCGGGAGACCAGCTCGGCGACGCGATGATGAAGGCGCCGCGATCGAGCGTCGTGGCCACGTCGGTGCCGACGTCGATGACCTCGAGCGAGAAGGTGCCGCCATGCGCGCGATGTGACGCGGCTATGGACTTGCCATCCGGCGACCATCGCGGCTCGCTCCACGTCTCGTCAGCCGACGCGACGCGCAGCAGACGGGAGGTGGCAGCAGATGGGTCGAGGATCATGAGGTTGGAGCGAGTGGGCGCGAGCTGTACGGCGACGATGGTGCCGTCGCTGCGTGCATCCGGCTGGATGAGGCGGAGGCCATGCGTGAGCCGGCGCTGGACGCCATCGCGCTCCACGTAGAGGTCGGAGCGCACCTCGCTCGGCGACACAAGGTCGGGTTGGGCAAACAGCAGCCCGCCCTGGTACCGAATGCTGGGACCAAACGCATTGCGGCGCCCGAGGCGGTGGCGCGTACCGTCGAGCGACAGCGCATACTCGGCGACCATCGAGCGCCCATCGCCCGAGGTGTACACGAGTGTGGAGTCGCTGGTGAAGCGAGGATCGAGCGAGTAGTAGCCGTGCGTGGTGAGTTCGCGCCATCCGGGCAGTGGCGGTGCAAGCGTGCCCACGCTGCGCTGGATGGAATCGCGGAACGCATCATAAGCGTCGCCGAAGTTGATGCCGAATCCCTTGCGTGCGTCGCGATCGAGTGCCCACGGAATGAGCGTGGTACTCTGGGCGTCGATGAAGCGTCGCACGGTGCTGTCGCCGCGCGTGCGGGCCAGGTAGTCCACGAACAATGCGCCGTACCCGTACGCACCGAGACCGCCGGGAAACATCGGTGAGCCAAGGCTGAGCGCATTGAGCGCCGGCAACCGGTGTTCGAGTGCGGCGGCGCGCGCAATCATGCGGCTTTCGGAATCCTTCAGTCGCCCACCGTCGGTGAGTCGCGATTCGTAGTAGACGGCCAGCCCTTCGGTGAGCCACGACGGACCGTACGCGTTGGGAAACAATGCGGGCGCCCGTCCGAAGATGTGCTGCGCCAGGCTCCACACGCCGCCTACGCGATCGAGATGGAAGATGTGCGTGAGCTCATGCGTGATGACGATGCCGAGCCAGTCTTCGTTCAGGCGCAGGGCACCGGCGTCCACTGGCGGCGTGGCAAAGACGACGATGCGGTTGGTGGGCACGGTGGTGGCGTAGCCATTGGAGTAGTCGGCGTCGTCGGTGACCACGAGTTCGATGGTGCCCCGCGGGGTGGCAAGCTCGCGGGCGAGCAGCGCGTACGCACGTTCGGCGGCCGCTCCCGCGACGCGGCCTTCGCGCTCGAGGCCATCGGGTACGGTGATGTGGAAGTGCGGGGTGTCGAGGGTGCGGTAGTGATGGTACGGGGCGGGCTGGGCGTGCGCGCTCGTGGCTAGCGTGGCGGCGAACAGGGCTGCAAGGAGCTTCTTCACGATGTGTGGTGTGCGGGCGAAGGGGTCGTCGCAGGTTGAGAAACCGCAAACTGCATTTACCACGGAGGTACGCGGAGGAACTGCAACAGCAAAGAAACGGCAACGGCAATTAACCACGGAGGACACGGAGGGCGCCTTGACACTTCGACGCTCGCCGTTTCCTGCAGTCCTCTTCGTACCTCTGCGTCCTCTGCGTCCTCTGTGGTTAAAGCTTTTGGCTGTTGCTGTTGCCGTTGTTTTTGTTGCTGTTGTTCTTGTTGCTTTTGTCCTTGCGTATTCCATCGTCGCGTGGGCGCGACTCTTGTTCATTGCGACGGCAGTCCACGAAAGTAGTTCTCCAGGCCATCCGCTATACCGCGCGCATACCGCTCCTGGAACTCCGGCGTGCGCAGCGCGGCCTCCTGATCCGGCATGATCACGAACGCGCCCTCACACAACACCGCCGGATACCACGTGCCGCGCACCACGGCCAGGTTATCGTAATTCACGCCAAGATCCGTGAGTCCCATTTGCGACACCATGCCGCGCTGGACCTCGCGCGCAAGCGGCTCGCTGTGGGTGCGGAAGAAGTACGTCCCGGTTCCGTTGTACGTGAACGGGTTGATGCCGTCCGGGAGCGCATTCAGGTGGACGGACACGAAGGCATGCACGTTCGCGCGGCGCGCAATGACGGGGCGTTCGCCGAGGGCGACAGCGGATTCCGTGGTGCGCGTCATGACTACCGTGGCGCCACGCTCCTCGAGCATGCGCTTGAGTCGCACGCCTACCTGCAGCACCGCGTTGCCTTCGTACAATCCGGTAGGCCCGGTAGATCCAATGGGTGGATGACCGGGATCCACGGCGATCGTGAGGCCGGACAGTGGTCGCGCGGCAGTGATGGCGGGACGGCC
>JAYVNZ010000213.1:0-2041 GCA_043758185.1 Gemmatimonadaceae bacterium
CCTGGCGAGGCTGCGGTTGCGTTTCCGGAGCGGGGTTCGATGACGAGCAGGCAGCCGCAGCGAATGCAAGCAGAGGAAGCAGCGAGTGACGAATCATGAGGTTCTGTTGGGTGAATGTGGTGATAGATCGTACCCGCGACCGCGTAGAAGTGTACCAGAAGCGCGTTGCCCACTACGTACCAAGTAGACTGCCCTGCACCGCTTCCACCCTGCCCTCAGTTACCGGCGGCACCGGCGGCATCAGCCGAAGCGTGAAGGTCGTCCCCACGCCAACCGTGCTCTGCACGTCCACCGTCGCGCCTATGAGGTCGGCGAACGTCTTCACGATGGACAGGCCCAGCCCCGTGCCGCCAAACTCCCGCCGGGTGGACGCGTCGCCCTGCTCGAACGGCTCGAAGATCTTGCCGATCCGGTCCGGTGGAATCCCGATTCCCGTATCGCGGATGATGATCTCGCGCGCCTCGCTCGTGCGCGGATCCGCGGTCACTCGCACTACCACCTCGCCTGACGCCGTGAACTTGATCGCGTTGCCCACCAGGTTGATGAGCACCTGCCGCAGCTTGCCCGGATCGGTGATGAGCGGCTTCAACTCCGCCGGCACGTCACGTCGGAGCGCCAGGCCCTTGGACTCCGCCGTTGAGGCGAGCATCGCCAACGTCTCTTCCACCAGCGTGGACAGCGTCACTACCTCCGGCTCGAGCTCCATCCGGCCCGCCTCGATCTTGGCGACATCCAGGATCTGGTTGATGAGCGAGAGCAGGTGCATCCCGTTGTCGCGGATGCGCTCCGTATAGAGCGTCGCTTCGGGTGTAAGCGGCCCGGACTTGCCGCGCAGCAGCACGCGCGAGAAGCCGATGATGGCGGAGAGCGGCGTGCGCAGCTCGTGATTCATGCGCGTGACGAATTCGCTCTTGGTGCGGTTGGCTGACTCTGCGGCCTCCTTGGCGTTGCGCAGCGCGAGCTCCACCGCCTTGTGCTCCGTGATGTCATGCCAGACCGCCAGCAACACCGGGCGTCCGTGCAGCTTGAGCGGAGTGAGCGTGACTTCCACCTGGAACTCGCTGCCGTCCGCGCGACAATGCGTCCACTGGAAGCGATGGTGGCCCGTGACGCGCGCGCGTTCGCGCATCTGCCCTGCCACCACCACCGACAATCGCCCGTCAGGCTGCCGCAACGGAGACAACTCGGCAGGCCGCCGGCCAACAAGTCCGTCGCGCGAGTCCATGTGAAGCATCCGGAGCGTGGCGTCGTTGCAGTCGATCACTCCTGATGCGTCGTACAACATGTGCGCGTCGGTCGATCGCTCGAACAGCACGCGAAAGCGTTCATCGGATGCCTCACGCTCCGTGACGTCGACGCCTGCCGCAATGAGGCCATGCACCGGTCCGTCCGGCGACACGCGCAGGGGAGTGATGTTCCACAGCACAATGTGCTGCACGCCTTCTGCGGTGATCACGGGACCCAGCAGGTTGCGGATCTGCTGCCCGGCCAGCACGCTCGCGATACCCGCGCGCATGCGCTCACGGTGAACGGCCGTCACGAACTCCTCCGCGTAGGTGCGGCCAATGGCCTCCTCGCGCGATATGCCGTACAGCGCCTCGCACTCCCGATTCCACTCGAACACCACACCCTGCATGTCGAGTCCCACAATGGCGCTGCCGGCCGTGTCCACCAGGGACCGGAACAGCGCCTGTCCGCGCGCCAGGGCATCGGACTGGTGGATGAGCTCCTCGTTCTGCTGCGCGAGCGCTTCGGCTTGCGCCACCCGCTCCTTCTCGATGGTCCGCGCGTCCGTGACGTCACGAACAAGCACCACGGCGGCCTTCTGGCCACCGTATGCGTCACCGGCCAGCGGGTGCGTGTTCACACTCAACCAGCGCTCGCTCCCATCGGGGCGCGTTGCGATCATCGGCAGGTCCACGAGTGCCTCGCCGGATTGCAGCGTCATGCGACTCGGTAGCCGTTCCGGCGGAAGGGGTGCGCCGTCCTCATCGTGCAACAGCCGGGCGCGAGCGCCAATTTCCGCAGCGGTCGCGGTGGC
>JAYVNZ010000214.1:0-17352 GCA_043758185.1 Gemmatimonadaceae bacterium
GGGGGGACACGACCTGTCGGGCGGCGAGTGGCAACGACTCGCGCTCGCGCGGATCATGTATCGCGATGCCGACATCTGGATTCTCGATGAACCCACGTCGTCACTCGACCCCGAGGCGGAGGCGGCCATCTTCGCGGAACTCAAGGAGAACCTGAAGGGCCGCATCGGCATCGTCATCTCGCACAGGTTCTCCACGGTGCGCATCGCCGACCGCATCGCGGTGGTGGCGGACGGGCACATCACGGAGCTCGGCTCGCATGAAGAGCTGCTGTCTGCCGGGGGACGCTACGCACAACTGTTCGAGCTACAGGCGGCCGGCTATCGCTGAAGCGCGGGCCGCGACGCGTCATCCGTCGCGGCCCATGTGCCGTGATGAGTTACGGCTTCGTCATGGTGAATCCCGTCACCGTGGCGTCGGTATTGTGGGAGAAGCGGATGCCGTAGACCCCATCGGTAGACTTGAGCTTGCCGGCCGTCACGAGGGCGGACTTGTCGTAGCTGCCCACCACGGTACCGTTGATCGCGCATTCCACCTTGTCGCCCCTCACAGACACTGCGATGTCCTGTGAAACAGGCTGGCCGGGACCGGCTGCCTTGTGCACCGCCGGGTTCGCGACGCCGCGCGCGTTGACCTGGAACGGCGCCGGCCCAAAGCCGCGGACGATGAAGTTGCCATTGCCGTACGCCGCGCAGTAGAGGTAGCTCTGCTCATCCGTGCCCATGTCGTTGCCGCCAATCATGATGCCGTATGGATGCGGGTGACTGTTGAGCGACATGTACTTCGGCTCGTTGAACGTGGCCTTGACCGTGTAATCGCCGCTGGCCCTGTTGGAGGGATTCCAGTAGGCCACGGCAGGACCCGTCGTGACGCGCAGGCCCGTTCCCTCACGGGTCAGCTTCGAGTTGGAGAGCACTTGACCGGCCTTTGCCTCACTGGCGTCGATCTTACCTGTCCAGCTGGCGACAGAAATGCCGCCGGCCTCGACGGTACGGGAGGTTTCCATCTGCGGTTGAGCTGCCTGTGGGGGAGCCGCAGCACCGCCACATCCGGCCAGAACGACTGCGGTGATGATCAGGACGGAACCGTGGGAGCGCATGCTGTACCTCTCGATAAAGTTGGATGACGATTGGGCAAGTATATCGCGGTGACCAACGCGTGGGAACGCACGACCGGTTCCACCGCTGCGCCATGCCCCCTGCACGGGCTGGCGCCGTGGAAGTGTTCGCACGATACTCATCTCCATGCCAGCACTCCGATGGAATCTCCGACTCGCACTGTTCGTCGCCGCCGTATGCGTGCCCGCCGCCGCGCGCGGTCAGGGCGGCCCCACAGGGACGCTGCAGGAAGCCGGCCGCCTTGACGTACAGGGCGCGACGGCCGAGGCCCGCGCGCTCATCCAGCGCGTGATCGACACTTCCTCCACGCCACTCGGGCGATCTGCGGCGCAGCGCGCGATGGCCATGTCGTTCGCGTTCGATGCCGATTGCGCCAACGCGGCGCGGTACGAGGACATGGTCATCGCCTACTGGAAGACGCGGGAGGCGGCAGAACCGCAGAACGCCTTTTATCAGCAAGGCGAGATGGCCAACGAAGCGGCACGCATCTGCATCGACGCGGGAGTTCTCGACACCGCGGAACGCTACTACCGCCTGGGCAACGCGCTCGGACTCGCGGAGCCCGAGCCGAAGACGCATCCGGCTAGTCTCTGGGCGTTCCGGACAGCCCACGCCATGGCTCGCCTCGCGGCGCGTCGTGGAAACGTGACCGAGGCCCAGCATCAGGTGGCCGAGGCCCGGCGTATTCTCGACGGCGACCCGAAGATGGCCGCGGCGCAGGAAAGGTTCTTTCCTTATCTCGCAGGCTATGTGGCCCTTTACGCAAACGATCTACCCTCTGCCCAAGCCGAGCTGACGAGGGCCCTCGCGTTGCCGGGCAACCAGGGCGATCCGTTCATGCACGTGCTGCTCGCGATGACGTTCGAGAAGCTCGGCCAGCGGGACAAGGCCCATGCGCTGTACGAAAAGGCGTATAGCCTGGCCACCGCGCACAATCCGCCCTCTGCCGCCGCGCGACCCTACGCCCGGCGAAAGCTGAATCCATAGCCGCGTTCAACGTCGCGACGCCGCCGGAATGAGAGCGCTGCGCCTCGCCCTGCTGGGCTACGGCACTGTCGGCCGCGCATTGCACGCACTCCTCGAGCACGATCGTGCTGAGCTCGCGGCGGAGTACGGCATCACCTTTGTGATCAGTGGGATCGCCACCCGACGCATGGGATGGATGGCCGGAGAGGTTGCCTGCACGGACTTCGACGCATGGCTGGCGACAACACGCGCCGACGTCGTGTTCGAAGCCATCGGGCTCGAACCACACACGGGTGAGCCCGCGCTCGGCTACCTGGCACGAGCGCTTCGGTTCGGCGCCCACGCCATTTCCGCCAACAAGGGTCCGGTGGTGCATGGATATCGTTCACTCTCCACGCTGGCTGCCGAATCGGGGCGCGCCTACCGTTTCGAATCCGCAGTGATGGATGGGGCGCCACTCTTCTCGCTCGTGCGCAACTGCCTGCCGTTGCTTGGGCTCACCGCCGTGCGTGGCGTGTTCACCTCGACGGCGACGGTCGTGCTCGAAGCCGTCGAGCGGGGCGGCACGATGGCGGACGGCGTGGCGCACGCCCAGGCGCTCGGCATCGCCGAGGCCGACCCGAGCTACGACGTGGATGGGTGGGATTCCGCGGTGAAGCTGTGCGCCGTGGCCAACGTTCTGCTGCACGCCGACCTGCGTCCTGGTGATGTCGTGCGAACTGGTATCCGCGACCTTGCCGAGAGCGAAATCCGTAGCGCGCGCGCCGACGGGGCTGCGTGGCGGCTGGTCGGCAATGTGAGTCGCACGGGGGGCGGCGTCGTTCGCGCGCGCGTTGCGCCAGAGCGCCTCTCAGTGACGGACGTGCTCGGCCTCGTGTGTGGTACCACGCTCGTGACGCACGTGTCGGCTGCGATGTTTCCTGGCGGCCTCACGATCACGTCGCGCGATCCCGATCCCACCACGACGGCCTATGGCATGCTCGCCGATTTTGTGGGAGTGTGTGGAGGGTAAGAGCAGGTCCTTCACTTCGTTCAGGACGACAAGGGACCGCTGTCGCCCTGAGCGAAGCGAGGGACCTGCGTCCCCCAGTTCAGCCGCGAAGAACAGGTCCATACGCCCCTTCGATCGCGAACTAATCGAGGTGGACGTGAACGGACGCACCTATTGCGTCTACGCGGAAATGTTGGTCTCGCACCTTGAGCGTCAGGGCCATCGCATTGAGATCGTGTAGAGTCGTTCCACCATTCCCGAGCGCTCGTGAAAAAACAGGTCCTTCACAGCGTTCAGGACGACTGTCGTCCTGAGCGCAGCGAAGGACCTGTGTTCCCCTAACCGGTCTGCATCACTGCGACTTGGCGAGGTCCCCGACCGAGTACGCCAGCTTGTGCGCCTTCGGCGCATCTGACGCGCCCTGGGCATCGGCGTGCAGCTTGCCGGCCAGGGCCGTCAGCGCATCTCTCCGCGCCTGTCCGGACAGCATCTCTGCGCTCGCCAGGCCCGACCGTGCAGCCGAGATCTTTTCGGCCGACTGCCCGCTCGTGCGAGCCAGCTGGTCGAGGTAGGCTCGCGAAAGCGAGAAGCTTGGCGGCCACACCAGCTTCTGCTGGCCCTGCACGTTGAGGTAGTCGAAGTGCTGCGTCTTTGCGGCGTCGAGCTCGTTCTGTGAAATGAAGGCGCTCGGCAGCAGTTCGAAGATGTCGAGTCCGCGGCCGATCTCGGAACTCACGAGCACGCCGTTGTACCAGTAGATGGACCAGGAACCCGCGCTCGCGCCGGCCGTGGTGACATCGATTGGCCCGCGGTCGAAGAACGCAATCTCCTTGGGGTGCGAGGCGTCCGTCCAGTCGAAGAGCGACACGCCTCCCTGGTACCACGCCTGGATCATCACGTCGCGGCCGGGAATGGGCACGAGCGAGCCGTTGTGCGCCACGCAGTTCTCGAACGTGGTCTGCGCCGCCGGCATCTTGTAGTAGCTCTTGAACTTCAGCTCCTTGCCCTCGATGGTGAACAGGGCGTCGGAGCCCCATTCGTAGTGATCGGTGGCGCGGCAACGCGGCGCGGATCCGCCGCCCCATTCGTCGCTGAATAACACCTTGGTGCCGTCGTTGTTGAACGTGGCGGAGTGCCAGAACTGCATGTTGGAGTCGGCAGCGGCATACAGGCGCTTGGGGTGGGCGACGTCGCTGATGTCGAGCAGCAGACCATACCCTCCGCAGGCGCCGCCCGCGAGCCCGATGGCGGGATACACGGTGATGTCGTGGCACTGGACTGGCCCGCTTGGCGGACCGCCGCGTCCCGCTGGCCGAGCGCTCCGGCCGCCTACGACTGCGCCGCGTGCTGCCATTGCGGCGACACGCTCGAGGGAATCCTGTGTCAACCGCGCCGTGTTGCGGGGTGCCGGTGCCAGCGCGGTGAGGATGCCCGGCTTGCTCACCACGTGTGCGTTCTCGGGATGCGCGAGCGGAATCTGGATCACCTCGATGCGGAACTTCTCGCCGTTGGGATCCTCGTCCGGCGCAAGGTCCGAACATCCCGCCAGCTCGGCGGCCGGCCGCACGGCGGACGATCCGGAGATGTAGACGTAGACGTTGGCCTTGTCGTTGGGATCCTCGACCACCGTGTGGGTGTGCGAGCCGCGGCACGTCTGCACGCTCGCGATGTATTTCGGGTGCGCCAGGTCCGTGGCGTCGAACACGCGAATGCCGCGAAACCGCTCGTGGCTCACGGAGTCCTCCACGCCCTGCATGCCGCAATCCAGCCGGCCGCTCGTCGCCTCGCCCGACACGAAGATCAGGTTGCGATAGACCGACACGTCACTCTGCGACCCGCGGCAGACGTACTCGTCATACAGCTTCGGTGCGCGCGGATTGGAGATGTCGAACACCTGATAGCCGTCGTAGTTGCCCTGAATGGCGTACTTGCCCGTAAAGGCCAGGTCCGAGTGCGTGACCCCAACGAACGGCTCGGCCGGCGTCATGTTGGAGAGCAGGCGCATGTTCCACGCGGCTTCTGCCGCGGGCTGCACGATCACTTTCTTCGTCGTATCCCTGCTGTAGCGCGCCATGGTGCCAGCGCGCAGTCCCACACGCGGGTCGGGTGACGGCGGGGACATGGACATGTCCGCCGCCGGCATCGAGGCCGAGGGTGATGACGACGAGGACGACATGGCGCACGCCCCAACGAGCAGCAGGGCGGGGGCGAGGAGGAGGCGCGTGGCGGGTTTCACTTTGTGGGCTCCGTAGGAGTGTCGGGGTAGGGCAGGACGCAGTGCGGGTCGGTCACCGGCTCCCGCCGGCTGGCACAGTGGCAAGCATCTTCTTCATGCGTTCGATCTCGGTGGTCTGGTCGGCGTACACGTCGGAGGCCATGCGATAGACGACGTCGTCCTGGCCGGCGTGCGTGGCACCAAGCAGCTCGTCCACCATGGTGATGGCACCCTCGTGGTGCCCGATCATGGCCTGGAGGAACAGTCGGTCGAACTCCGTTCCCCGCGCCTTGTCCAGCTGCGCCAACTGTGCGTCGTTCAGCATGCCAGGCATGAGCATGTCGTGCTGCATGCCATTCATCTTCATCGTCATGTGCGTGGCATCGGCCGCAGGAACGGCTTCACCGTGCTCGCGTAGCCAGTACTGCATCAGCGCGATCTCGTCCTTCTGGCCAACGACGATGCGCTCGGACAGAATGCGGATATCCGATCGCGCGCCATGCGTCGCGGCCCACGCCGCAATCAGCACGGCCTGCGCGTGATGCGGAATCATGCCGGACATGAAGTGCACGTCCGCCTCGCTGCGTGGGGGTGCATTCCGCACGACGTTGGCACTTCCAGGGGCCCGCGATGCCGTAGGCTCCGCGGGAATTGCATTCGATACGACAGGCTGTTGCGTGGCAGTGCTGCACGCCGTGATGCCGATCATCACAAGCAGCACCCGCGCACGGGGTAGCAGACCCGGTGGATTCATGGGGAGTCCTCCTCTCCTGAAGGAACGTACGACGATGGAATTCTGTTGAAGGCAGACTGGTGAAGGCCGCGGCGTCCGGGCATGTTTAGCTCGTTGTCGTCCTTAGCGCAGGCGCTGCGCTCAGGACGACCACTGTCTCACTGTCCCACCCAGCCCCCATCGAAATCATGGTTACCATCACCCTGCCGCTGCTCGCGCTGCTCGTCACATCCAGCGTCGTTCCCACGGCGCCAGACCCGGCTGTGGCCCGCTGGGAGCGGCACGCGGCGCAGGTGACGATCGTCCGCGACGACTGGGGCATTCCGCACATCTATGCGAAATCCGATGCCGACGTCGTGTTCGGCCTCATGTACGCCCAGGCCGAAGACGATTTCAATCGCGTCGAGACCAACTTCATCAATTCCATGGGCCGGCTTGCCGAGGCCGAAGGCAAGGCCGAGATCTACCGCGACCTGCGCATGAAGCTGTTCGTCGACCCGGACAGCATGAAGGCGAAATACCGCACCAGCCCCGCGTGGTTGCGCACGCTGATGGATTCGTGGGCAGACGGCCTCAACTTCTACCTCTACAAGCATCCGCAGGTGAAGCCGCGCGTCATTGCCCATTTCGAGCCGTGGATGGCCCTGACCTTCAGCGAGGGCAGCATCGGCGGCGACATCGAAAAGGTGTCCACGAGTGATCTGGAGGCCTTCTACGGAGGACATGCCATCGGGCGCGCCGAGCGATCGCGGCCTGCCGTGTTCACCGAACCGCGTGGGTCCAACGGTTTCGCCATCGCGCCGTCCAACACCCGGGACCACAAGGCGTTGCTCTGGATCAATCCACACACCTCGTTCTTCTTCCGCGCCGAGGCGCAGATGGTGAGCGAGCAGGGGCTGAATGCATACGGCGCGATCACCTGGGGACAGTTCTTCGTCTACCAGGGATTCAACGATCGCGCGGGCTGGATGCATACGTCGAGCAACGCAGACGATTCCGACGAGTATCTCGAGACGGTGACGAAGAAGGGCGATGGCTACACGTACCGGTATGATGGCAGGGAACGACCCCTCATCGCCACGAAAATCGTGGTGCCGTACCGCACCGATGCCGGCATGGCGAAGAAGGAGTTCACCGTGTACCGCACGCATCACGGACCCATCATTCGCGCACAGGATGGCCGGTGGGTCTCCTTCCGCATCATGCAGGAGCCCGTGAAGGCACTCACGCAGTCGTTCACGAGGACGCGGGCGCGCAACTACAAGGAATTCCGCAAGTCGATGGACCTGCACACCAACTCCTCGAACAATACCATTTTCGCGGATGCCGACGGCGATATTGCCTACTTTCACGCCAACTTCGTTCCCAAGCGGGATCTTCGCTTCGACTGGACGAAGCCCGTGGACGGGAGCAGTCCGGCCACCGAGTGGAAGGGCATTCATTCGGTCGAGGAGAGCCCGCACCTGCACAATCCCGCGAGCGGATGGCTCTACAACACGAACAACTGGCCCTTTTCGGCGGCGGGCGCGAGCAGCCCACGGCAGGCGGACTATCCAGCGTACATGGAATCCGGAGCGGAGAACGAACGCGGCGTCCACGCCATTCGCGTGCTCTCCAGCACGAAGGACTTCACCCCCGCCACGCTGATGACTGCGGCGTTCGACAGCTACATGCCGGCCTTCGACATCATGCTGCCGCCACTGCTCGCCGCGTTCGACCAACTGGCCGCTGGCGATCCGTTGCGCGCCCGCCTTGCCGAACAGGTGGGACTGCTGCGCGCATGGGACCGCCGGTGGTCCATCACCTCCGTTCCCACATCGCTCGCTGTGTATTGGGGTGAAGAGCTCCAGCGCGCCGTCGGGGGCCGAGGTGCCGGGAACGTGGCGGGCGACGAGGATCTCATGAAGCGCTCCACTCCAGACCAGCGCCTGCGCGCACTGGCCGCCGCGTCGGACCGGCTCGCATCCGAGTTCGGACGGTGGAAGACGCCCTGGGGCGACATCAACCGCTTCCAGCGGCTCACGGGCGACATCGTGCAGCCCTTCAACGACGCCGCGCCGAGCATCCCGGTGGGCTTCGCGTCGGCCCGGTGGGGCTCGCTTGCGTCGTTCGGCGCGCGGCCCTACCCGGGCACGAAGAAGTGGTATGGTACGTCGGGCAACAGCTTCCTTGCCGTGGTCGAGTTCGGGGACAGCGTGCGGGCCAAGGCCGTGTCTGCCGGAGGCGAGAGTGGCGACCCGAAGTCGCCGCACTTCGACGACCAGGCCGTGCGCTACTCCACGGGCGAGTTGCGCGACGTGTACTTCTATCGCGCGCAGCTCAAGGACCATACGGAACGCGAATACCATCCTGGCCAGTAAGCCGCATCACCGAATGACATACAGGAGCGTTGAGTGGACACACCTGAGGATATGCTGGAAGGGCAATTTCCCGAGCTGCGCGAGCAGGCCAACGAGGCCGCGGACACGAGCGGCGTCGACCGTCGCGAGTTTCTCTTCATGTCAATGGTGGCCGCTGCGGCCACCACCTTTGGCGCGCACGTGGCGCGCGCGCAGGTTGGCGGCTCACCCTCATTGGGCGCACGTGTGCCAGCGCCTGCGCAGCAGCCGCAGGTCCCGGCATTGCTCCTGGGCAACGGCGAGCCACCCGCCGAACAGTTCATGCCCTATCCAGGCGGCACGGGCGCCTTGATGGAGAAGCTCGTCCGTGAACACGGCGCCAAGGCATTCGAGCGTTCACGCTTCACGGCCGAGAAGTGGAGCGGGGTGTTGCCGGCCACGGACGAGGCCATCGCGTTCCTGCCCGCACACCGGCTGTCGGCACTGATCAAGGCGCGCAGGATCACCTCGGTTCGGCTCACGAATATCTACCTCGAGCGGATCAAGCGGCTCAATCCCATCCTGCTGTGCGCCGTGACCATCATGGAGAGCCAGGCGCTTGCCGAAGCCACGCGCGCCGATGCTGAAATCGCCGCGGGCAAGTATCGTGGGCCGCTGCACGGATTGCCGTATGGCGTGAAGGATCTGTTCAACACGAAGGGCATTCCCACAACGTGGGGCACGGCTGATTTCGAGAACCGTATCATCGACGACGACGCGGAAGTCGTCGTTCGCCTGCGGAACGCCGGCGCGGTGCTCATCGCGAAACTCTCCACCGGCCTGTTTGCGCAGAACGACCAGTGGTTCCGCGGACGGACCAACAACCCATGGAACCTCACGCAGGGCTCGAGCGGATCGTCGGCCGGCCCTGCGTCGGCAACGGCGGCGGGTTGCGTGGCGTTCGGCATCGGAACCGAGACGCAGGGCTCCATCGTATCGCCCGCGATTCGCTGCGGCTTGAGCGCATTGCGTCCCACGTTCGGCCGAGTGAGCCGTGCCGGAGGCATGGTGCTGGCGTGGTCGCAGGATCGCGTGGGTCCACTGTGCCGCACCATCGAGGATTGCGCGATGGTGTTCAACGCCATCCACGGCACGGATGAAAAGGACCCATCCACCGTGATGACGCCCTTCACTTTCGACCGGAACATCAAGCTCGCGTCGCTACGTATCGGCATCGATCCCAGCGCGCCAAAGGAGCTGGTGGACAAGCTGAAGGACCTCGGCATGCGGCCCAGGGACATCGGCGCGCGTCCCACCGTGCCCGGCGTCGGTGGAGGCGGACTGAATGTGGAATACGCGGCAGCCTTCGACGAGTACGTGCAACGCAAGGCGAAGGAAATCGGTCTCGACCTCAACACCGTGATCACGCCGACGACGGGCGGTGCACCATTCCCAGGCACGGTGCCACCGTCAACAGGGCCGGCCAGCCCCATGGCGCCGGCGGACTGGAATCCACGGTTCGTGAATGGACGCACGGTGAAGGCGTTCGAGTTCCTCCAGAACCAGCGTCGCCGGTACGTGCTCGTTTCGCGGTGGTCCGAGTTCATGAAGGACCTGGATCTCTTCATCGGAGGGCCACAGGCCGACGTCGCACCGAATGCGCAGACGGGACATCCTTGCGCGGTGGTGCCCTACAAGTTTGCCGTGCCGGTGGTGCCGCAGGGTGCCGGCGGGGCAGCGGCGCCCGCGGCTCCGCCCTCTGCGCCACTCAACCCGCAGCCCATTTGCGCCGTGATCACCGGTGCGCTGTACCGCGACGACACCATCCTCGGCGTCGCGCATCAGTTCCAGATTCATACCGACGTGTCGCAGAAGCACCCATCGCTCTGACGACGATGACCGTGTAATCCTGAGCGAAGCGAAGGACCTGCTTCTGGCACCGCGAAGAGCAGGTTCTTCGGTTCGCTCAGGTCGACAAGGGGTTGCCCGCCATCAGCGTGTCACCGGCACACGGGATACGCCTGATCCGGCCCAGTGATCCGCGGCCTGTCTCTCCGCATCGCCACCGCGAGCATTACGTCGTGCACGAAGCGACCCACACTCGCCATGTGATCGTAGTCGATATACCGGGGCTCGTCGGTGGGCTGGTGGTAATCCATGGCGTAGCCCGTGGAGAAGTAGGTCACCGGAATGCCGTGATGCACATAGTTCACCTGGTCGCTGCGGCAGAACCGGTTCATGGGATTCGCGGTTACGTCCCACGTCTTGTCGATCGCCATCGTCTCGGCGCGCGTGGCGTTGACGGAATCGATGATGTCGCCGAAGTCGCGCGACTGGCGGCGTGAACCGAGGGTCTGGATGGAGCGCGGTCCGCCGAATTTCACCTCGTCCGCGCGGCCCTTGCCCTCCATGTCCATGTTGTGGGCGGCCACAATGGACGTCAACGGAATGGTAGGATGGTCCGTGAACCATTCCGAGCCCAACAGGCCCGCCTCCTCCCCTTCATGCGAGATGAAGACGATGGAGCGCGCGGGCTTTTCCTGCACGAACTTCTGCGCAATCTCGAGCAGGATGACCGTGCCGGAACCATCGTCGTCGGCGCCATTCATGATCGAGTCGCGAAACACCGGGCGGATGCGGTGCGCCCGCGTGATGAGCGAATCGATGCGGTGCTGCTGATCGGGCGTGGGCCGGCAGGACGGGTCGTTGTTACCCTGGGGACGGGTCACCATGTTGACCGCACGCAAGGAGTCGTGATCAACGGCAGTTGTGTTCGTGCCCACGTGATCATTGTGCGCGCCGACCAGGACATACTCTGCAGATCGCGCAGGGTCAGTGCCCGGCATCACCGCAATTACGTTGCGGCCCGGTGTTGCGGACTGGTGCCATTCGTAACTCCAGTGGCCCGACACGGCGGCACCCGCGCTGCCGATGGCCAGTTGATTCACTGGCTTTCCGAACAGGCGAGCGGCAAAGGCGTGCGTCACCGCCGCGCCTCCGAGTTTGGGTGCCTTTGACGTTTCCGCGACAGGCCGCATGGCCATACGGGTCGTGAACGCCCCTGAAACCGCCGTGCGCGCAGCTGAGTCGAGCGCGACAACCAGCATGGCTACTGCGCCGGCACGCTGCGCGCGCAAGTCCAGCACACCCGGCGCCGCACGCCGCGCGGGCGCGGGTGGAGCGCCCACCTTGACGAGGCTGTCGCGAACCGCCGCTTCCGTGAGCGCCGCCGCGGCCGCGCCGAACTTGTCGGGCACGGAATCACATCGCAGCGTTGCCGTGACGCGAGGCGCAGCAATCCCTATGGCTGCAGGAGCGGCTGCGAACACCGCCACCTTGCCTGCGAACATGGCGGGATCGAGGACAACACTGGTATCACCCCATCGGCCGGCGAATACCGTGCGCACGCCCGTGATGTCCGCGCGGCTGCCCACGCCCGTGGCAGCGGACGGGGCAAGCGGAATCCACTCCGTCCGGAGCGCACCGCTTGCACCGCCAACCGCCAGCCGAGCTGCTGTGCTGTCGTAACCGATGGGGCCGAATGGAAGCACCTGGAAGTATGTCCCATTGTCGCCCGCCGGCTTCAGGCCGAGGCGCTTGAATTCGCGCGCGATGTAGTCGGTAGCCTTCTGGTTGCCGAGCTCGCCTATGCGACGGCCGAGCATGGAGTCGTCGGCGAATTGGTAGAGTCTGGTGCGCAGGTCGTTGGCCGTGATGTCCGCCACAGTCGGACGGGGCGCCCAGGTGAGCGGGCCTTCGTCCGGCCACACGCGGGGCGTTGTCACTGACTTGCGCTGGGCCGAGAGCGGCGCGGTTGCAGTCGCGAGGAGCGCAAGTGAAACGAGGAAGCGATGCACGGTCACGATGGTTGAATGAGGGTTCGGGCCAGCACAGGGAATCTGCCGGATGGCGTGCGTGTGGGCAAATGCACTTCCGCGTGCAGCGGAGTGACGTGGCTACACGCATTCGAGGGGCACACGTAGATTTCCCGCATGATCTCCTTTCTCGGTACCGGCCTCCTCGGCTCCAGCTTCGTTCGCGCGCTCACCACCCGCGGCGAGACAGTACACGTGTGGAATCGCTCGCGAGACAAGACGCAGGCGTTGGCGCAGCACGGCGCGATTCCGTTTGATGATCCCGCAGACGCGGTGCGCGGCGCATCCCGTGTCCACATCACGCTGTCCGAAGACACCGCCGTCGACGACGTACTCGAGCGCGCCCGCGCGGGTTTTGCCAATGGGGCAATGGTCGTCGACCACACCACCACGTCACCGCCGCTCACCGGCGAACGCGTGCTGCGGTGGGACGCGCGCGGCATCGCGTTCCTGCACGCGCCCGTGTTCATGGGCCCGCCCAATGCGCTCGCGGCCACCGGCGTGATGATGGCATCAGGCAATCGTGCGCGCTTCGACGCGTTCGAGCCGCACCTGGCATCGATGACGGGCAAGCTGGTGTACCTCGGCGCCGATCCGGCGCGCGCTGCCGCCATCAAGTTGCTTGGCAACCATTTCCTGGTGGTGATGGGCGCGGGGCTCATCGACACGCTGGCCCTCGCCAAGTCGATGGGCGTACCGCAGGATGAAGTGGCCAACCTGTTCGAGTTTTTCAATCCTGGTACCATGATTCCCGCCCGCCTCGCGCGCATCCGCGCGGCGGACTACGACAATCCCTCGTGGAATCTCGCCATGGCACGCAAGGACGTCCGCCTGATGACGGAGGCTGCGAAGTCAGGTGGTGCGACGCTGGATGCATTGCCCGGTATCGCCGCCGCAATGGACGCGTGGGTCGCGAAGGGACATGCCGCAGACGACTGGACGGTAATCGGTACGGACGCGCTTGAGCGGTAGGCGTGTCGTCGTGAGCGGCAGGCGTGTCGTCGTGAGCGGTAGGGGTGTCGTCCTGAGCGCAGCGAAGGACCTGCTTGTGGTGAATCAAGAAGCAGGTCCTTCGCTGTGCTCAGGACGACAGCGCCAGCGACACTCGCACCCTGGCATACGTCGAGCGTTGTCGGCCATCCTGGCTGTTGCCGCTGCCGGTTGCACGCCTTACAGCTCACATGTAGATCCGATCGAATCCCACCGCGCGGTTCTCCTGGATCCGTCGAATGCCGAGTGGCGGATGCCTGCCCCCGCGGTGTCGCACCTTCGATTCGAGACAACAAAGGGCAGCTTCACGCTGGAGCTCGTGCGCGCGTGGGGTCCCATCGGCGCGGACCGCCTGTACAACCTCGCGCGGCTTGCCTACTACGACGACACGCGCTTTCATCGTGTCAATCACGACTACATCGCGCAATTCGGCATTAATGGCGACCCACGGGTCAACGCCGCGTGGAAGAATCAACAGCTCGCAGATGATCCACCACGCTCGGCAAACCGGCGCGGAACGTTTGCCTTCGCGTTCACGGCGGTACCGGGAACGCGTAACACGCAGGTGTTCATCAATCTCGCCGACAACGCCCGCAATGACGCGGAGCATTTCACGGTGCTCGGCACGGTGATCTACGGCATGCCGGTACTGGACAGCCTGTACGCAGGATATGGCGAGAGCTCTGGCAGCGGGATGCGGCAGGGCCGGCAGGGACCGCTCGAGACTGGCGGCAACACCTACGTGGACCGTGAGTATCCGTTGCTCGACAGGATCCTCCATGTGACCGTGTCACCGGTGCGATAGGGAGTCGGGCGCAGTGATGGACCCGCTTGTCGTGTTGAAGAAGCAGGTCCTTCGCTGCGCTCAGGACGACAGCCGACACGCAGGTCCTCGGCCGTTATGCTACGGCGCGGTAGACGTCGCCTTGCCTGCATCCAGGTCGTTCCAGTGCATGATCGCATTGAAGCCAAGCATGTAGGTGCCCTGCGTCTGCCAGCGCCAGAACGGGCGTATGCCGAACATGACGACGTGCCCTTTGCCGATGGCCGCATCCACCAGCTGTGCCTTGCCAGCAATCGACGGGCCGCCAGCGAGTGTACCGGACAGCAGCATGTCGGTCGGACTCGAGGGAAACTGCATGACCACCCGGGGTCGCACGACATCGGCTCCGGCACCGGCCCCACCCTGGGCACCGGACCCACCACCCGCGCCACCACCGCGTCCGTTGCGGCCAGCGCGCCCGCCTGCACTCGACGCCGACTCCGCAGCGGTCGTCGAATCCCACGGCGACAGCGCCAACGGCACCGCATTCGGGGTCACGTTCTGGCTCAGTCCCGGAGCGCCCCGGCCACCGCCGCCCAGTGCGAGCGTGGTGCCACCCGCGGCGTTGATGACGGGCGCCTGGTTGAAGTACACGGGCAGTTGTGCACCATCATAGCCATACACGAGCGGGCTTCTCCTGTCGGTAATAATTCCCCGCACGATCGTTCCCCGCGCGAACAGCTCGGCCGGCGTCTCGATGGTGATGCCGGTCGTGAGGTTGTACTCCGGGAAGATGGTCGCCGTCGATCCTTCCGTGATCAGGGTGCCGCCTTCCTCGACAAACTTGTAGAGGTTCATGAGGCCGTCGATGCCCATCCCGCCGCGGATGTCGTCGCTCTGGTCCATGTAGCCCAGGTTCGGCGTCGCATCGGTCTTTCGGTAGGGCAGGGGCTGCGTGCCGGTCTTCGGCGTACCGGCCACCTGGCTCTGCGCGGTGCCGCCGACATGCGGAAAGATGATGACGTCGTACTTCGCGCGGAGGTTGCCGTTCCGCAGCTTCTGGTCTGCAAAGTAGGAATAGGGAACGCCGTAGGTATCGAGCGCGGCGCGCACCCAGCCTTCGTCCTGCGTCCGCGACCAGCTGTGCACGTAGCCGATGCGCGGTACGTCCAGGTCATGTGTCTTCACGGTCGGCGCCGATGTCACTGCGTAGGCCGAGAGGCCTAGTGACGTGAGCTGCGGCTCGAGCTTCGCGCGGTCACCAGATGTGATGATGAACGCGCCCGCACGAAAATGACGCCCGGCGGCATCGAACTCCTCTTCCGCCGCCTGCATCTTCACGCCGGCGTTCCTGAAGCGGAACGCCATGAGGTTGTTGTCTGCCGAATTGTCCACGATGAGCACAGGGCCGGCGCCGCTCACACCACCCGCAGCGTGTACCGCCGCGGTCACCAGCGTCATCGGCTGCGTGAAGAGCGTCTTGTCCGCTATCGGCGTGATGACCAGGTTGCGCATGAGCTGGAAGGTCCAGCCGGTGTCGTCGTATGGTGAGGGGTTCGCCACGGGATAGTTCTGGAGCGCGAAATACATGTCGGCCAGCGTGCGGTACGGTTGGTCGGCGCGCACGATGTAGTCGCCCGGCGCCACGGACATGCTGCCCGCCGTGAACGCCGACGTTGCCCTGTGGATCTCGAGTCCCTGCGTGCGCAGGTCGTTGATGGCGTCTGCCGCGTTCGCCTTGCGCGTCTGGTTGGCCGGAATCACCCAGCCATAGGTGGGACCGTTGCGCCCCTTGTCTACGGAGCGCTTGTTCTTGAGCCAGTAGTTCTCCAGGAACAGCTCCTTGTTGTCAGCCATCTGCTTCAGCGAGATCAGGAGCGCCGACTCCTGGATGTTCGTGTTGTTGCGCGGACCCCACTTGATTGTCGGCAGGGGCGGATTCGGGCGAAACCACTCCCGGCTCGTAGTGGTGGCCGGCAGCGTGAGGTTCGCGTTGTTGTCCGGACCGTAACTCTGGACCTCGTAGAAGCGCCCCACGGCGTTGTGTGCGTGCGCGATGAAGAACATGTAGTTCGGCACCCACCCGTCGTAGAAGCCGTAGGTGAACACGCCGGGCACGCCGCGCTTCGCCATCTCCATCACGTCATTCTGCGCCATCACCCACCACTCGTTGATCGTGATGGGATCGAGCTGCTCATTGTACGGGCCGGTGCCCGTACTCGAATACAGATACGATTGCGCCTCGTGCAGGTCGTGCAGCACAGTGGGCGTCCACTCCAGGAAGGTCTTTGTCGTCTCCTTCGTGAGCGAGAGGAACTGGCCCATGCCGTCGCGGTTGTTGTCGTGCTGCACGTACTTGCCCCAGTACATCACGGGGAGCCGCGGCTCCGAGGCCGGACGCTTCTTGTTGAAGTAGTAGGTGTCCACCACCTTCTCCCGGCCATCCACCTCGAGCACCGGCGTGATGAACGTGATCACGTTGCTCCGGATGGCCTGGATGAACGGCGTCTCCTCCACGGCCAGGCGGTAGGCCAGTTCCATCAGCATCTCGGGGCCACCCGTCTCGGGTGAATGGATGCCGGACGTCAGCCAGTAGATCGGCTTGGCCGTCTTGATGGTTGCGCGCGCCTGCGCCTCGCTGGTCTTTCGCGGATCGGTGAGCGCCTTGAGCATGCCCTTGTACTTGTCGAGGTCACGCAGCGTGGCCTCGTCCGCAATGGCGGCCACGATCATCTCTCGGCCCTCCTCACTCTTGCCCATGCGCCACACCTTCACGCGTGGTGATGACCTGGCGAGCGCGTCGAAATAGCGCGTGATGTCCTTCGCGTACGTGAGCTCACCGGGGGTGCCCACAATCCTGCCGAGGAACGCGAGCGGCGTCGGTACCGTGGCGGAGGCGGGCAGGTGGTCAACGAGCTCTGTGCTGATGCGCGGATCCTGGAGGTATTCCCTGATCTTCGCCGTATAGGCGGAGTCGTTGGCTTGCTGCTGGCTTCGAAGCGGCGACGCCATCCCGGTGACGACGGCGACGCATATGGCTGCGCGGCGAATGAAGCGGCGGTTGTGGTGCATCCTGTGGCCTCGTGGGGGCAGAGCGGACTGCGCGCGTGCATGGGGCGGAGATTTCCTGAGCTAGCTACGGATCGTTCCGGCGCACTGTTGACCCGCTCGCGCCGGAATGCCACGACGTGCACAGGTATGATGACGCCGCGCGCCACCAATAGCACCATCATGGCGGCGTGGACACTTGCGTCGAATCAAATGCGCCGAGCAGATTATGGCCATGCCAGCAGTGCACGCCCGCTCATGGACGGCGGCCGAAGTTCGGCAGCTCATCGCCGACAATCCGGATCTCACGCCACGCTACGAACTCGTGGACGGCGAG
>JAYVNZ010000215.1:0-2758 GCA_043758185.1 Gemmatimonadaceae bacterium
ACCCACCGCCCGATGGGAATGATGAGCCCGTTCTCGTTGGCGGCCGCCACGAAGTCGCGAGCACACAGCCGCCCCCGCGTGGGATGTTGCCAGCGCACGAGTGCCTCGAACCCGCAGAGCCGCGATTCCACCATGTCGAACACGGGTTGATACACCACCCGGAACTCCTTGCGGTGCAGCGCCTGATGCAGCTCGGTCTGCACCCGAAACTGCTCGAGCATCTCGCGGTCCATGCGATCGTCGAAGTTGACCGTTCGCCCTCCGCCGAGTCGCTTGGCCTGGTACATGGCGAGGTCCGCGTCGCGCAGGAGGTCACGTGCCTTGGTGGAGAATTCTCCGCTCATGCGAAGGCCCACGCTGACGGTGGTGTAGACCTCGCGCCCACGTATCGTGACCGGTTCCCGCATCGCGGCATGCATCACTGACGCCAGGCGCATGGCGGCCTGCTCGCCCTGCGCCTCGTCGATCATGATGACGAACTCGTCACCTCCCACGCGCGCCAGCAGGTCGTCCGGCTGCAGCGCGGCACTGATGCGCTCCGCTGTCGCGATCAGCAGGGCGTCGCCGGTGGGATGGCCGAGGCTGTCGTTGATGACCTTGAACCGGTCGAGGTCGAGATACAGGACGGCGAACGTGGGCGCGGGCGAGATGGCGGCACGCGCGATTCGCGCCGTCAACCGCTCCGCGAGCGCCGTGCGGTTGGGCAGGCCGGTGAGCGGATCGCGTCGGGACTCGTCACGCAGCAGGAGGTCGGCGTGCTTGCGCTGGTCGACGTCCGTGGCGGAGCCGGCGATGAGGCGTACGCGCTGGTGTGCGTCGCGCTGGGCGCGAATGCGAAACTGGATCCACCGTGTGTCTCCGCCAACCCGCAGGACTCGTACGTCCATCTCCGCACGTGAGCGTGTGCCGTTCAGCAGTTGCCGGACGGTGAGTTGAAGCCCGGGAAGGTCCGCGCCATGCACGTGACGCAGGAGTCGCGCAACGTCAGGCTGCGTATCAGTGGACTGATATCCCAGCAGCTCCATGGCGCGCGGCGACAGCCGGAGTGCCGACTCGGTGACGTCGAAGTACCAGAGGCCATCGGTGGCTACGGAGGCCGCGAGCGTCCACGCGTCACGGTTCCCGGCAGGTGACAACCCCAGGGAGCCGGCAGGTTCCCCAGGGCGGTCCGTCATCTCATCCATGATCCGGTCGTACCGCAGCCGTTCGGCTGCTGTGTACCAGCGGAAGAATGCCGCAGCCGGGATCCCATGCAGGCGCAAACGCAATCGGCAGGCCCGTGACGCGCGGAGATCGAAGCACGCAGCGTACAGCAACCACAGCCATTGGCTAACGGTGCGGCTTTGCCCCCGTGAGGTACGACTTTGCAATCATCATGTGGACGCCGACGTTCTGGTCCACCAGCTCGGTGATGCGGAGGTCGGCGGCCATGGACGCCGCCTGGTAGGCCTGCGTCTGGGTGATGCCCTTCATCTGCTGGAGCATCGTCACCATCTCGCTCACCGCGATCCTCGTCGCGACGGTGAGTGAGGTATCCGTGCCCATGGTGATCCAGTGCGTGGGAGTCTCGATGCGCGGCCAGTCGAGCTTCATGTCCTTGCGGACGATGAGCTGCACCCGCCCCTCGAGGTTGGTCTCGATGGCGGTCTGGTCCACTTCGCCGTCACCCTGTGCGGCGTGCCCGTCACCAATCTCGAGCAAGGCGCCCTTCACGAACACCGGGATGTAGAGCGTGGTGCCGGCCACCAGTTCCTTGTTGTCCAGGTTGCCTGCGTGCCGGCTGGGTGGGGTGCTGCTCACCCGACCGAGTGCCGGCGCGGGGGCCACGCCCATGGAGCCCCAGAAGGGTCGAAGCGGCACCGTGATGCCGGGCGCCACTTCGGCGGTCATGCGCTTGCGATCCATGTGAATGAGCGCACTCCCGCGCACCTGACACAGCTCCTTCATGAAGCCGCTGCATCCGTTGTAGCCGTAGGCAATGGGGAGCGTGATGGACTTGATGCGCACCTCCAGCACGTCACCCGAGTCCGCCCCTTCCACGTAGATCGGTCCGGTCAGGATGTGTCCACCAGGGCCCTTCAGGGACCCGGTGTCCTGTGCGACGATGTCACGCAGGTGCTGCGGAACATCCTCGGGCTTCACGCCGATGCGCTCGAGCCCCACCGGCGTGTTGGTGAGCATGGTCTCGACCTGCACGACGTCGCCGGACTTCACGCGAACGGCGGGCTTCGCTTCGGACCAGTAGTAGCCGTAGGCCACGGTGCTCGGCGTCGCGGGCAGCGTGTGCACGGTGGGCGCCTGGGCCACGGCGCGCGTGGCGACGACGAGTGCAAGGACGAGGATTCGCATGGGCATGGTACTGGTGAGGACGGAGTGACGAACCGCCCAATCTACTGGCGATGCCCGTCCCCTGCATTGACATGACCGTACCCGAGTCCTACCATGAGTAAGGAAAAAGATCAGAGGTAAGGAATGTGGAGCAAGATCACAGGCAAGGGACAGATTACGGTACCGAAAGCCGTGCGCGAGACCCTGGCCGTGCAGCCGGGCGACCGGATCAGCTTTGTCATTCGCGAGGATGGCACCGTGACCGTCGAGGCGGAATCGGTAGCGCTCGAGTCGCTGCGGGGGGCCATCAAGGCAGGCGGTACACGGGTCACCATCGAGCAGATGAACGACGCCATCCGGCGCGGCGGAACCCGGTGATGGTCGCGCTCGACACCAACGTGCTGGTGCGGTACCTGGTGGAAGACGACGC
>JAYVNZ010000216.1:0-3917 GCA_043758185.1 Gemmatimonadaceae bacterium
GCGGATTCCGTGCGCAGCGCATCCTGGGTGCACCGCATGGGGCATTCGCCAAGCATCATGGATTACTCGCGCTACAACTACGTGGCGCAGCCCGAGGACGGCATTGCCCTCGACGACATCATCCCGCGCGTGGGCCCGTACGACAAGTGGGCCATCGGCTGGGGCTACCGCCCCATCCCGACTGCCACCAGCCCCGAGGCCGAGCGTGCAACGCTGGAGCAGTGGATCCGCATTCAGGACACGGTGCCGTGGTTCCGCTTCTCCGCCAACAACGATTTCGGTGGGTTCGGCACGCTGAGCGAAGCAGTCGGCGACGCCGACCCGGTCAAGTCCACGGCGCTCGGCTTCAAGAACCTGCATCGCGTGATTGGGTACGTCGCCGGCGCCGCGACAAGGAATGGCGAGGACAACAGCGACCTCAAGGAAGTGTACGACCGCACCGTGGGCCAATGGGCCACCGAGGCCGGACATGTCGCGACGATCGTTGGAGGCGGTACCGTGTGGTACAAGTCAGGCAGCCAGACCGGCCCGGTCTACGTTGCCCTGCCCAAGGCTCGGCAAGCGGAGGCGGTCCGCTTCATCAACGCGGAAGTCTTCAGGACACCCATGTGGCTCGTCCGCCCCGAGCTTGCCGACCGGTTCGAGGCCGGCGGCATGATCAACCGGATCAACAACTCGCAGGCGCGCGTCCTGGCCAGCCTGCTGGATGACGGTCGCCTGAATCGCCTGCTCGAAGGCGAGGCGCTGGCTCCCGCCAAGGGGAATGTCTACACGCTGTCCGCCCTGCTCGACGACCTCCGCCGAGGCATGTGGTCGGAGATCTATGCCGGTCAGTCCATCGACGCGTTCCGTCGGGAGCTCCAGAACGACTTCCTCACGCAGGTCGATCGGAAGCTGCACCCGGCCCCCGAGAATCCCGCGCTCACGGCGCAGTTGCGCCAGTTCGGGATTGTCCGCACCCCGGCGAGCGACGATGCGAAGTCGGAACTCCGCGGCACCCTGGTGACGCTGCGCAACGACCTCCGCGGAGCCACCGGCCGCGGTGACCGCGCGACACAGCTTCACGTGTCCGGTGCCATCAAGCGGATCGACGACATCCTGGACCCGAAAAAGTAGGAGCCGTGTAGCCCAGTCGGCTGGGCGAACTTGGGTTTCGCGCGACGGAGTGACAGTCTCACACAGGCTGTTGCTCCGTGTCCACCGTGTCCCCTGTGGTTAATAGTTCTGTCTGAAAGTCCTGTCGCGCACGCTTGTTGCCCCGTCCCCCGCCATGAGACACGCACTCACCCTCCTGGCGGCCGCCGTCGTGGCAACAAGCCATGCCGCCCAGGCCCAGTCCGCCGACGCGCGCGTCGACTCGCTCCTCCGCCGCCTGACGCTGGAAGAGAAGGTCGGCGAGATGACGCAGATCGACATCGGCGCCGTCACGCGCGGCTCCGGCAGCTCCACCAAGCCCCAACAGCTGGACTCCGCGAAGCTCGAGGAGATCCTCGTCAACCGGAACGTCGGCTCGTTGCTCAACGTCGCCGGCGTCGCACTGACCCCCGCGCAGTGGATCGAGCTCACCACCACGGTGCAACGATTCGCTGCGCGGCGCCGAGTGCCCATTCCCGTGCTCTACGGCATCGACGGCGTGCACGGCCACCAGTACATGCTCGGCGGCACCATCTTTCCGCAGAACATCGCGATGGCCGCCACGTGGAACCCCATGCTCGTGCGCCGCGCCGGTCAGATCACCGCGTATGAAATCAAGGCGAGTGGCATCGGCTGGAATTTCTCCCCCGTGCTCGACGTGGGCCGCCAACCGCTCTGGTCCCGTTTCTTCGAGACCTTCGGTGAGGACGTATACCTCACCTCCGTGCTCGGGACCGCGGCCATCGAGTCGGAGCAGGCCAACCCGCAGGGCGACATCGGCACCATGCTCCTCGGCGTACGGCCACTGCCCATGGTGGGCGCTACCGCACCGCTACCAACTCGGCAGCGCGACGCGTCGAGTGTGTATGTGGCCGCCACGGGCAAGCACTTCCTGGGCTACAGCCTGCCGTACAATGGCAAGGACCGCACGACGGCCTGGCTTCCCGAACGCCAATTGCGCGAGCTGGTGTTGCCGCCATTCCGTGCTGCGATCGATGCCGGCGTGCGCACCATCATGGTCAATTCCGGCGAAATCAATGGAATACCAGTTCACTCGAGCAAGGAGATCCTCACCGACCTCCTGCGCGGCGAACTGGGGTTCAAGGGGGTCGTGGTCTCGGATTGGGAGGACATTATCCGCCTCCAGACCGTAACGCACATCGCGCGCACCAGGCGCGACGCGGTACGCATGGCGGTGAATGCCGGAATCGACATGAGCATGGTGCCGTACACCACGTCGTTCATCGATGATGTGCTGGCGCTCGTGCATTCCGGCGACATCAGCGAAGCCCGCATCGATGAATCCGTGCGGCGCATCCTGAAGCTCAAGATCGACTTGGGCATGTTCGAGAACGCCGGGCCGAACGTCGCACAGCTCGCCAATGCGGGCGCTCCGGCGTTCCAGGCCGTGAGTCGGCGGGCCGCCGAGGAAGCCGTCACGCTCGTGAAGAACGATCGCGCGCTGCTGCCACTGGCGCGCGGCACGCGCATCCTCGTCACCGGACCCGGTGCCACCTCGCTGCCAGCGCAGCATGGCAGCTGGACATATACGTGGCAGGGCACGGACACCACGATGTATCCGAAAACGGTGGCCACCCTGCTCACGTCACTCCGCGCGCAGTTCGGCGCGGATCGCGTGACGTACTCCGCCGGCGCGACGCTGACGAAGGAGGCCGACATTGCTGCTGCCGTGAATGCGGCACGAGGAGTGGATGTCGTCGTGCTTGCGCTTGCCGAGCCGCCCGTGGTGGAGAAGCCCGGCGACATCGATGACCTCGCGCTGCCCGAGGCGCAGCTCCGCCTGGCGCGCGCCATCGAGGCCACGGGCAAGCCCGTGATCCTCACGCTGTTCGAGTCACGACCGCGCACGGTGCACGACATCGTCGGCGGTGCCCGCGCCATCCTGCTGGGCTACCTCACCGGTCCGTTCGGTGGCGAGGCGCTTGCGCGCGTGATGTCCGGCGAGGTGAATCCCAGTGGCCGCCTGCCCTACACGTATCCGCGCAATGCTGCCGACGTCGTGCTCTACGATCGTACCACGAGTGGTGACTTGAGCATCTCGAAGAACGATGGCGGCTACAACCCGGAATGGGAGTTCGGGGCCGGAATGTCGTTCACCACGTTCTCGTACGATTCGTTGCGCCTGGCCAAGAGTACCATGGGCACGCGCGACACGCTCGTGCTGTCGGTTGCCGTCACGAATACGGGGCATCGCGCGGGCATGGAGGTGGTGCAGTTGTATACGCGCCAGTTCTATGCGTCCGTCACGCCGCCCATGCGCCGGTTGCGCGCCTTCGAGAAGATTGCGCTGGCACCGGGCGAACGTCGCGTGGTGACGCTGCGTGTGCCGGTGTCGCAACTGGGGTTCGTGGGGCGCGACAACAGGTTTGGTGTGGAGCCTGGGGATTTCGAGGTGCAGGTTGGGGGGAAGACGCAGAAGTTCGTGGTGGAATAGCGCGGTTCAATCGAGCCACTCATTTCATCTCGGCGGTCCACTCGTCGGGTGTGCGAACCGCGACGAGCGCTCCCGCACGGTCGCGGACTTCAGCATCGAGTGTGAGCAGCGTGGCGCCGGCGTGCCGAGCCGTCGCGACATACACGGCAGCCGCACTGCGGAGTGCGCATGTGGCCGCCACATGCGCGGCTTCCGCCGCGAGCGCATGATCGAGGGGATGGAGCGTCAGGTACGGTGCGGCCAGCGTGGCCTCGCCAGCTGCCATCGCGAGCGCACGATCATGCGTCCGACGGGCAATCGTGGCGCACACTTCTATCACGAAGAGTCC
>JAYVNZ010000217.1:0-17134 GCA_043758185.1 Gemmatimonadaceae bacterium
TACCTCGACGAGGAGTTGCGCGCCGAGGTGCTGGAGGCGATGCCGTCCGAACAGGCAGCGGCGCTGGTGAGCGCCATGACGCCGGACGAACGTGCCGACGTGCTCGAGGAGCTGGACGAGGAGACAGCCGGCGACATCGTGGACGAGATGCCGGAGCAGGCGCGCCGGGAGACGCAGGCGCTGCGGCTGTACGATCCGGATTCCGCGGGCGGCCTGATGACCACCGAGTTCGTCTCGGAGGCAGCGTCAACGAGCGTGGAAGAGGCGCTCCGCAAGGTTCGCGTCATCGCGCGCAGCGGCAAGCGCGAGGCGATCTACGCGATCTACACCACTCACGACGACGGGCGCCTGGCCGGCGTGCTCTCGCTGCGCGAACTGCTCGCGGCGCCCGAAGGCGCGAAGCTGAACGACGTGGCGTGGTCGGAAGTCCAGAGCGTGAAGCCCGGTGCGGACCGTGAAGAAGTCGCGCGCGTGATCTCCAACTACGATCTCGTCGTCGTTCCCGTCGTCAGTGAGTCGAATCACGTCATGGGCGTCATCACCGTCGACGACGTCATCGACGCCATCCAGGAAGAGCAGACGGAAGACGTCCAGAAGTTCGGCGGTATGGAGGCGCTCGATGAGCCCTACATGCAGATCGGCTTCATTCCGATGCTGAAGAAGCGCGCGGGGTGGCTGAGCATCCTGCTGGTGAGCGAGATGCTCACCACCTCCGTGATGCAGCACTTCGATGCGGAACTCAACGCCGTGAACGCGCTGAAGTTGTTCATTCCGCTCGTCATGAGCTCGGGAGGCAACTCGGGGTCGCAGGCCACGTCACTGATCACGCGGGCCATGGCGCTGCGCGAGGTCACAGTGGCTGACTGGTGGGCCGTGGCGAGGCGCGAACTGCCGTCGGGCGTCGCGCTCGGTTCCATCCTCGGCGTGATCGGCATGCTGCGGATCGCGCTCTGGCAGACGATGGGCTGGTTCGACTACGATCCACTCCACCACGCCTGGATGCGAGTCGCGCTCACGGTCGGCTGTTCGCTCGTCGGCATCGTGACGTTCGGCTCTCTCGCCGGCTCGATGTTGCCCTTCCTGCTGCGCAGGGCGGGTTTCGATCCCGCGAGCGCCTCCGCGCCACTCGTCGCGACGCTGGTGGACGTCACGGGGCTCAGCATCTATTTCGGGGTGGCGTGGCTGATCCTGCTGCGGTGAGCATGGAGGACGCGACAGCGGCGGCGCCCATGTCCCGGACTCGCGCAACCCTGCTTGTCCTGTTCAGCGCGTGCTGTTTCGGATCGATCAGCATATTCACGACGATCGCGATGCGCGGCGGCGCGCGACTGATCGACGTGCTGTTCTGGCGCTTCGCGATTGCGGCCCTGCTGCTTGTTGCGGTGAGCGGAGGCATCGCGGCCATTCGCCTGCCGGCGAGGCAGTCGCTTCGGCTCGGATTGCTCACGGGTGGCGGACAGGCGGCTGTGGCGTTCGTGTCGCTCTCAGCGCTGAAATTCATTCCTGTCGCCACGCTCACCTTCCTGTTCTACACCTATCCCGCGTGGGTGGCCGTGATCGCGGCGGTGCGGGGATCGGAGCGGTTGACGATGCTGCGAGTGGTGGCGCTCGCGCTGTCGTTGTCCGGTATCGTGCTGATGATCGGCATGCCTGGCGCCGGCGGGTTGCATCCAGCGGGAGTCGCCCTCGCGCTCCTGGGAGCGTTGCTCTACGCCGCGTACATCCCGATGATCAACCAGCTGGGCGCAGGACTCGAGCCTGCTGTCACCTCCACGTATGCCGCCGGGGGCGCCGCCGTCGTCCTCCTGGCCGCGTCAGCGCTCCAGGGTGGGGTGCGCATCGCGATGGCCCCGCTGTCGTGGGCGGCGATCGCCGCACTCGCGGTACTCTGCACGGTCATTGCGTTCATCGTCTTCCTGCGCGGCCTTGCCGTCATTGGTCCCGTACGCACGGGAATCATCAGCACGGTGGAGCCGTTCTGGACGGCGCTCCTCGGCAGCGTGGTGCTGGGGCAGCAGCTGGGACCGCGCACGTTTGCCGGCGGCGTGCTGATTGCGGCAGCAGTGGTGGTGTTGCAATTGCGGGGGCGGGGAGAGACGGGAAGTCTTTCAGTCTGACAGTCGGACCCGCATCGCGCCTACGGCGCTGGCTCGTCTGACAGCGGGTCAACTGACTGGTCCGTCAGCCATGATCTCCAAAAGGCGGTCGTGTGCCAGGGACACGGTGGTGTAGATCATGACTGTCGTGCTGACCGACCCGCTGTCAGACGAGGCACGGGCGAAGCCCACCGCCGGGTCAGACTGTCAGACTGAACGACCCGGGGATTTGCACAACACAGGAGAGACATGGAGCAACTGCATCTCACCATCGAAGGCATGACGTGCGATCACTGCGTGCGCGCGGTTGACGCACGGTTGCGGAAGACGGCCGGCGTCGAGGTGGAGCGCGTCGCCATCGGCTCCGCCGACGTACGCTTCGATCCTGCGACGACCAGCGTGGACGAGCTCTCCGAGGCTATCGCGGACGAGGGCTACACCGCTTTTGCTTCGTAGCAGAGGTCGCTGACACCGATTGTACTTCTGGGGGTATGGACTGACGTCAGCATCGCAACATCAGAGCATTCCCCGAGCAGGAGTCGACACCGTGCCCCACCACATCCGGACGCTTTCCATACTCGCTGCGCTCGTGTCAGCCGGCGCGTGTGCATCGCTCAACAAGAAGGAGCGCGGGGCGATCATCGGAGCCGGTACCGGCGCCGCCGTCGGCGCTGCCGTCGGACATGCCAACGGATCGACAGCAAAGGGCGCCATCATCGGCGCCGCGGTTGGCGGTACCGCCGGTGCGGTGATCGGCCACCAGATGGACCAGCAGGCGAAGGAGATACAGCAGAACATTCCGGGCGCGATCGTGGAGCGGGTGGGTGAGGGGCTCCAGGTGACGTTCGAGTCCGGCCTCCTGTTCGGATTCGATTCCGACGTCCTGCGCGCCGACGCGCGCGAGAATCTCGCGACGTTCGCCAGGAGCCTGGACAAGTATCCCGGCACCGACGTGCTCATCGTGGGGCACACGGACAGCGTCGGCACGGACGCATACAATAATTCCCTCTCGACGCGGCGTGCAGCGTCTGCAGCAGCATACCTCGTGTCGCGCGGCGTGACGGCCACGCGCCTGCGTTCGACGGGCCGAGGTGAAGCGGAACCCGTTGCGCGGAACGAGTCCGAGGCCGGCAGGCAGAAAAACCGCCGCGTCGAGGTGGCGATCTACGCCAACCAGGCGCTCAAGGCACGAGCGCTGCAATCGGGATCGATGTGACGCTTCGGGGTGTCACGCGTGCGACGTCGGTAGTCTCACCGGTGTCGTGAGCAGTGGGCATCATGCCAATAATGCCCTGCTCCAGCCACGCGTGGCTTCCGTCGAGCACGTGCTGTGACACACGGTAGATGGCGGCATCGTTCTTTCCGTAGAAACGATCGAAATTGACCGCAATGCGCTGGCGTGCTTCGCGGCAGAAGAGGTCTGCCAGCTCCGTCGCCTTGCGATTGCCTTGCGACGAGAGCATCTGCGCGCGGACGCACGCGGCCGTCATGGCAAAGAGATCGGCGCCGATATCCACCGCGCGAAACAGCACCATCTGTCGCCGCTCGAGTTTTGGCCCGAAGCGCGCCATGGCATGGAACAGCGTGCGACCCAGGTGGCGCGTCTGTCGCTCGGCCCACCGGAGATGCTTGCCGAGCGCGCCGAAGTCGCCGTAGGCCATGGGCGTGTTGCCCTTGCCGAACCACCGCGCCAGGTACCACCCCGGGTAGAATCGCGCCACGCGGCCGAGGGCGGCAACTTTCTCCTTGCTGCTCGACTCCTTGTCCACGAGCGCGAACGCCGTCTTGAAATGGTGGTCCACGGCTTCACGCGCAATGAACAACCGCATGACTTCGGAGGTGCCTTCGAAGATGAGGTTGATGCGGAAGTCGCGCATGGCGCGCTCCACGGGAATGGCCGGCTCTCCACGCGCGCGTAGCGAGTCGGCTGTCTCGTAGCCGCGACCACCGCGGATCTGGAGCGTATCATCGATGATGCGCCAGCCGGCCTCCGTGTTCCACATCTTGGCGATTGCCGCCTCGAGGCGGATGTCGTAATGACCGCGCTCCGCCAGGGCGACGCACAGCTCCGCAACCGACTCCATCGCAAAGGTGTTCGCCGCCATGAGTGCAATCTTCTGCGCGATGGCCTCGTGCTTGCCGATGGGCTGTCCCCACTGCACGCGCTCCTTCGCCCACGTGCGCGCCACCTGGAGGCACGCCTTGCCGCCGCCAGCGCAACTCGCGGGCAATGTGAGGCGTCCCGTGTTGAGCGTCACGAGCGCGAGCTTGAGACCCCTGCCCTCGCCACCGATGATGTTCTCGCTCGGAACGCGAACGTCATCGAGGCCGATGACGCCGTTCTCGATTGCCTTGAGGCCCATGAAGCGCGAGCGGTGCTTGACGCTCACGCCCGGTGCGCTGGTCTCGACGATGAATGCCGTGATCTGCTTTCGGGCCTTGCCGTTGACGATAAGGTCGGGAGTGCGCGCCATCACCACGAGGAGTTCCGCGCGCGTGCCATTGGTGCACCACAGCTTTTCCCCATTCAGCGTCCAGTATGATCCATCCGCGCTCGGGGTGGCCGTGGTGCGCATGTTGGCGGGATCGGACCCGGCGTCGACCTCTGTGAGCGCGAATGCCGAGATGGCGCCCTTGGCAAGACGCGGATAGAACCGCTCCTTCTGCTCCGCCGTGCCGAAGAGCTTGAGTGGTTGCGGAAGCCCGATGGACTGGTGTGCCGAGAGCAGCGCAGTGAGCGATCCATCCTTGCTGGTGACCATCGCCATCGCACGCGTGTAGCTCGTGTACGAGAGGCCGAGACCGCCGTATTCCACGGGAATCTTGATACCGAAGGCGCCCATGTCGCGCAGTTCCTGCACGTCCGCTTCGGGGATCTCACCAGTGCGGTCGATCATGTCGGAATCGATGCGCTCCAGAAATGCGCGCAGGGTCCCGAAGAACGCCGTTGCCCGCACCGCTTCGGCCGGGTCGTGCTGCACGGGATGCGGGTGGATCAGGTCCAGGCGGAAGCGGCCGAGGAACAATTCGCGGACGAAGCTGGGACCGGTCCATTCGCTCTCGCGCGCGGCCTCGGCGACATCACGAGCCTCCTTCTCGGAGGCAGGCGCTGTGGTTGTCATGGGGAAATAGTATGCGCCCGAACGGCGGTCGGACAGTCTGACAGTCTCACCCGCATCGCGCTGCGCGCTCGCTCGTCTGACGGCGGGTCGTTCGGCACGATAGTCATTATCTACACAAGCTCGTCCCGCGCCACACGACCCGCTTGTGTAGATCATGGCTGTCCGACCAGGCAGTTGACCCGCTGTCAGACGAGCCGCCGCGCAGTGGCCGGCGGGTCAGACTGTCAGACTGACTGACTGCGTTCGCGTCGTACGACGATCACGGCGCCCGCGATCGCAATGAGCGCAAACGCAAACCACTGCAACGCGTATCCCCTGTGTGGGCCGTCGTCCAGCACGGGTAGGTCGCGGCGTGCCGGGTGCGCCAGGTCCGTGGTGTCGCCAAAGGCAATCAGGTAGAACGATGCGACCGGATACGGAATCTTGGATGTCAGCTCCGCGCGACTCACATGGCGAATCACGCGGGGATGGCGCGAGACGGCGAGTGCCGTGTCGGCGGTGATCAGCTCGACGTAGCCCTTGAGGTGCGCGGAGTCGCCTTCGCGCCACCTGGCCAGATCCACCGACGCACCGTCCGGCGAGTAGACCCAGCCACGATTCACCAGCACTGCCGTGTCGGAGCCGGCAATCCGGACGGGCGTCAGGAGGTCGACACCCGGAGAGCCGCGGCGCGTGCGGTTGCTGAGCACGAGTTGATGATCGTAGTCGTACCGTCCGTCCACGCTCGCCGCCCGGTAGTGCGCCTGTGCCGTGTCGTGGGGAAGGGCAACCAGCGGCATGGGCGTGCCGCGTTGCTGCTGTTCGACGGTCGCGTTGCGCAGGCGCCTGTCACGAAGGCGCTCCAGTTGCCAGAAGCCCAGGCGCAGGAAGATCATCGCCGCGAGAGCGGCGAGCGCGCAGAAAACAACGATGCGACGCGGCATGCCGTGCAAGGTAAGGCGTGCCGCCTGCGAATGGGCCATAAGATTGTCGTCCTGAGCGCAGCGAAGGACCTGATATTGGCCGTGCGACAGGCAGGTCCTTCGCTGCGCTCAGGACGACAGCCTGCGGCCCACTAGAACAGCGACATCTGCTCCCCAAGCGTCTCGGGCTCCACCGGCATCTGGCCGAGCATGCGCTGCAGCTCGCGGACGCTTTGCGGGGAATGGCCGGCAAAGTGGTTGTTCACGTACCCGTACACATTCACGCGGACCTTTGCGAGCGTCGCGACCACGGTGGACCACTGTTCCAGTTCGTGCGTCCGGTCGATCTGGATGCGCGAGTAGTCCACGATGTCCCGGTTGCCGCCCATCCAGCGGATGTAGACAAAGCCCGCAGTGGGGCGCGCCGCGAGCATGAGCATCTGCTTGCGTGGAATCCAGCGCGCGTCGGTGAGCGCGAGGGCCACGCCATGCTCGGCGAGCAGGGCGAGCACACCATCGTTGATCCATCCCCGGTGCCGGAATTCGACGGCAAACTTCATGTCGCGCGGCAGGGTGGGCAGCAGGTTGGCGAGCGCGGGAAGTTCCGCGGGCCCGAAGTCGGGGCCGAGCTGGATGAGGATGGGCCCGAGCTTGCCGCCGAGTTCACGCGCACGGTCGAAAAACAGTTCGGCGACGTCGCCCGCGCCGCGCAGCCGGTGTTCGTGGGTGATTTCCTGCGGCAGCTTCAGCGCGAAGGTGAACTGGTCGGGCGTTCTGTCGTACCAGCCACGCACGGTCTTGGCCGCCGGCACGGCGTAGAAGGTGGAGTCCACTTCCACCGTGTCGAACGCACGTGCGTACACCGTGAGGAAATCGGCAGGCCGCGTTCCCGTGGGAAAAAATGGGCCGATCCACGCGTCGTAATTCCAGCCTTGCGTGCCAAGGCGTATGCGGGTGGTCATGACGAAAATCGGCGGCGGTGCCAGCACGCTGTCAAGCGGGAGCCTCGTCCAGCGGACTCGTGCGACCCGCCGCACGGGTCCCGATTTTGCCTTCATACGGGACATACTCACTTCACTACTTCCGGAGGATCTACATGGATAATCGCGATATCTCGACGGACTCGAAGATCGAACGCGCCAAGGACAACGCGCTCGGCGCGCACGACAGCAATCCGAGCCACGTTGACGAAGCGGGCGAGGCGGTGGGCGGCATCGGTGGCGTGCTGGCCGGTGCGGCCATTGGATCAGCCATCGGGCCCATCGGCACCATCATTGGCGGCATTGCCGGCGCGATGGGCGGATGGTGGGGTGGGCGTGCGGTTACCGAAGCGGCGAGCAGCGTCACCAAGGACGACGACAACTATTATCGTAGCAATTACGAGTCGTCCAGCAAGCTCGCGGACCGCTCGTACGACGACGTGGCACCGGCCTACCACCTCGGCCACGTTGCCGCGCACAATCCCGAGTACGCCAACAAGAACTGGAACGACGTATCCAGTGACATGAAGCGCGGCTGGTCGGCCGACCACGCCAAGAAGTACGGCGAGTGGTCTGCGGTGAGCGGCTACGCGAGCGAAGGTTTCACACGCGGCCGTTCCACGCTGGGCAACGCCGCCTACAAGACGGCCAACGCAGCGGAGAACGTCGGCAACAAGGCGGCGAACATCGTGGACGACATGAAGGATCGTGTCGACGGCAATCCGGCATCGAAGCCCGGCAAGGACGCCACGGACTCGGCGCGTCGCCTGGACAGCCGCTGATTCTTCGCTGGCAGCGCTAGCGATAGGTCTCGAAGAACCCCGCTCCCGTTCCGGCGAGCGGGGTTCCGCGTATGCGGCCGCCGATGGTGGCAGTGCCCTTCATCTGCACGAAGTACGGCCGGCGGAGGCCGCGTGCAGACAGTCCCTCTCCCCGCTCGGCTCCCCTCCCGCGCGTGTCCGTTGCAGTCGCGTCTTCCACCGCGAGCGCAATGCGCAGTGTGTCCGAACCGCGCACGTCCACCAGTTCGGCGGTTGACGGCGTGCGTATCGACACACTGCCAATGCGCGTGGTGCGGCCATCCACGTAACGAATGGCGCGCGGGCGAAATACCGCCAGAAAGCCTGATGCATCCACGAGGTAGACGAACAGCGGCTGTATGGCGCCAACGCTGTCCGGCGGTTCAACCCTGCCGTACAGCAGCGTGTACTGTCCGGCGCGCGCCGCACCCCACTCCCAGGTCACGCCGCGCCACACACCCCAGTTGTGATCGTGATACGCCTGCACTCCGTTGTAGGCCTGGCATGCGCCGGACACGCAGAGCCTGCCTGTCGCTTCGGCGCGCAGCGCGGGCACGACATACCCACTCACTACGCCGCTCGTGATCGCGGCGCCGGGAAAGTAGGCACCCGCTGCGGGCGATACGTCAAGATCGAGCGAGAGCGGCACCCCGGTGACGTCCTCGCGTGCCACCGCGTGAAGGCGATAGCGGCCGTCAGCGAGAACGTCGACGCGTGATTCACCCAGCTGGAGGTCTGCGTTGCCCGTGCCGAGGACCACGCGCGCGGAGGGCACCGCAGCGGTGAAGCGACGCTCCGCCTTGCCCTGCTCGTGCAGGGTGACAAGCACCTGACCTCCCCAGCGACCAGTGCTGCTGCCAACGGCGCCGGCCACGATGAACGACACGAATACCCACTGCCGCCGGTCAGGAGAGATGACGTTGAAGTAATGCCACTCTGCCCAGCTCGGATCAGCAGCGGCCTGCGCTGGCGGCAGGTGGAAGTGATCGATCTCGTGCCGCAGGTCAAGCATGGTGGGCGCGCGCCATTGACGGTCGAGCGAGTCGTCGGTCCAGGTGCCGGAAGTGACCATCGGCGCGGCGCCCACGGCGCGCGTGAGCGACGGAATGTCTGCCCCGGCACGAACCGCCTGCTCCGTTCCACTGGCGCTGCGCAGATATAGCAGCTTGCCCTCGATCTGCGGTGCCACGGCACTCACCACATCGCGTAACCGCGGTGCGGCAAGCAGTTGGCGGTGGATGAATCGTGCATGGTCGATGGAAAAGAACATCCCGCCAAGCCCGCCGGTCTTCATCACCTCCACGTCCACGCCTTCTGGCAGGATGGTGATGGACCCGCCACCCACGAGCTTCTCGTCCTTCGCCTGGTCCAGCAGCGCCTCACCAACCGAAAGCAGCACGATCATCGTCGCAACGCCCACGCTGTAGCCGAACAGCAGGAACAGCGTGCGCCACGGATTGATAGTGAGGTTGCGGATGGCGAGCAGGCCGATCATCGCGCGCGCTCGTCGCCCACGATGCCGCCGTCACGCATGTGGATCATGCGGCGCGCCGCGTGCGCGAGTTCTTCATCGTGGGTGACGACCACGATCGTGGTGCCATCCGCATTCAGCCGCTCGAACAGCGCGATCATCTCGGCGCCGGTGCGCGCGTCGAGCTCGCCGGTGGGCTCGTCGGCGAGCACGATCTTCGGCGAGTTCGCCAGGGCGCGCGCGATAGCCACGCGCTGCTGCTCACCACCCGAAAGCTGCGATGGTCGATGGGCGTCGCGCGCGCCAAGGCCCACGTAGTCCAGCAACGCGCGCGCACGCTCGCGGCGCGCCTGCTTGCCCAGGCCCGCTTCGGCAAGCGGCAACTCGATGTTCTCCCGCGCCGACAACGCCTGCATGAGGTAAAAGCGCTGGAACACGAAGCCGATGCGCCGCAACCGGAACTCGGTCGCGCGCCCGTCGCTCAACTGGTCCACGCGCTCGCCACCGATCGAAACGGTGCCGGACGTCGGCCGGTCGATGACGCCCAGCAGGTTGAGCAGCGTGCTCTTGCCGCAGCCGCTCGGGCCCACGATGGCCGCGTAGTCGCCTTCGGCGACATCGAAGGTGACACCGCGCAGCGCCGCAACGCGTTCGTCGCCCATGGGATACTCGCGCACGAGCGCGCGCACCTCGAGCATCGCGCTCATCCCACCGCCTCCTGTCGCAGGGTGATCGCGATGGGAAGCGACGCGCTTCGCCACGATGGATAGATGCCCGCCAGCACGCCACTCAGCGCCAGCAGGCCCAGCGACGTCCAGGCCGCACTCGGCTGGAAATAGAAGAAGTCGATGCGTTCCGGCATGCCGGGAAAATTGGCGAGGATGGAGTTGAGGTAGCGCGCGGTCACGAGCCCGAGCACCAGGCCTACCGGCGACGCCACGAGCATCATGGCGCTGGCCTCGAGCACGATCTGCGCGACGATGCGCCAGCGATGCACGCCAATGGCGCGCATCACGGCAATTTCCCCGATCCGCTCGTTCACGGAGACGGTGACCAGCGTCGTGACCAGCAGGAAGCCGACCACCAGGCTCACGGCGCCAAGGATGACGGCGAGTTGCGTGAAGTAGCTGCGGCGTTCGTCCACCTGCTTGAGCGCCTCCGCAATGGAAATGACAGTGACGCGAGGAAAGAGGCGCTCGATGGCGACACGCTCTGCCTCGATGTCCTGGCCAGGCGCCAATCGCACCATCGCCAGGGATATGCGCCCGTTCGCATCGGTTCCCTGCATGTCGCGCAGCGTCGCGATGGGCAGCGCCGCGCCCTTCTGCTCGCGGGCCATGTAGATGAATCGCACACGGCCCACGATACGCAGCATGCGTTCACCGGTGAGCGCGCGAAGCTGCGAGTCGAAACCTGCGCCCGCATGCACGGTGTCGCCAACCGAAGCACCGGTGGCGGCGAGCAGCGCGTCGTTGGCAACCATCTCGTTCGCGGAGGCGGGCTGACGTCCCGATGACAGCTCGTAGTCGGCTTCGACAGCCGGGATCACGCCCAGTGCAGACGATGCAATGACACCTCGGCCCGTCTCGATGTGGAGCTGCCCGCCGAACACGGGGCTCACCGCGAGCACTTCCGGCCGGGCACTGAGTCGCGACACCATGCTGTCGCCGTCCCGGATGGTGGCTTCGGTGTCGAACGGCAGGGTGCCCTTGGGTGCGAGTCGCAGCTGGAAGCCCTGCGACGTGAGCAACGACCCGAACGACACCCGCATGCCGCTGGAGAGCATGACCATGTCCAGGAGCATGGCGGCACTCACGGACACGCCAAGAATGGCGAGCACCGTCCGTGCCCGGTGACGAATGAGTGATGCGGCGGCGAGGGTGAAGAGCATGCCGCTACCGGCCGAACAGCGCGAGGGGCGGCGTATGCACGAGCCGCCGCGCGGCAAGCCATCCCGCGATGATCCCGAGCACGAGCGACAGGGCAACGGCGCCGAGCATGATATCCGGAGTCACGATGGAGAAGCGCAGCGGTGTGCGGTACACGGCCTGATAGTGCTGGTTCACCATCCACGAAGTGCCCAGGCCGACGCCCACGCCCACCACACTGCCGAACACCGCAATGCCGGCCGCTTCCAGCACCACGCCCCGCACGATGGTGCGCGCCGAAATGCCCATGAGGCGCAGTGCGGCAACATCCCGCCGCCGCTCGTCCACCTTGAGCAGCATGATGCAGAGCAGGAAGATCGCGCTCGCGACGATGGTGATGACGCCGATGGCGCGATGAAAGCGCGAGACGACAGCAAACGTGGCGGACGTCTGCACCGCGATGTCGCGAGACCGGTGCGCCTGAAACCCGAACGCGGCGCTGTTGATGCGCGCGGCCGCGCTGTCCACCACGGCATCAGACGTGGTCGCGACGGCAAAGCGATCCACCCGGTCGCCGTAGCCGAGGAGTTCCTGCAACTGCGTGAGGTGCAGGCGCACCTTGTATTCCCCGCGTGCGATCTCCGCGGGGTCCGCACTGCGGCGGACGATGGCGCCCACGATCGCCACGGTACCCGAATCGCCCGGCGCGGCGCTGAGCGAGACGCGGTCGCCGAGTGCGAGGTGCGCATCCGCAGCGAGCCGCTCGTCGATCGCGATGCGCCGCGTGGTGTCCTGCGGAGTCGCGATCGCGAGCGCGAGGCAGAGGGCAGCGAAACTGGTCATGCGGGGCTGATGGAGGGTGTCGTCCCGAGCGAAGCGAAGGACCTGCTTCTCGCCATAAAGAGCAGGTCCTTCGCTTCGCTCAGGACGACAGGGAAAGGTGCGCTCACTACGACAGGAGTGGTGCGCTCAGGACGACAGGAGTGATGCGCTCAGCAAGCCAACGGCTCATCGCAGGCTGTTGTTCCTGCCCCACTCAGCGTGGTGACGATGCCCAGTTCGCGGTGTCCGCGAGTGCCAGACGGCTGGCCTCGAGCGTATACGATGGCTCCGTGATGGTCGTGAGCCCGCGCTTGATCAGGTAGCCGCCCAGCCCGAGCTCCAGCACACCCGTCACCAGCGCTCCCACCCACATGTGCCCATTCACGCTGCGCCCAATGAGCGTGACGAGAAAGATGGTGAGCGCCACCAGCATCACGACCGACACGCCGAACGCGAGCGCCATCCAGAGCACTCCGCGGGTGGCGCGTCCCAGGCTGTCCTTCGCCTCGATCTTCGCGAGCCGCACCTCGTCCGAGACGAGGCGCTTCGAGTCGTCGCTGAGGCGACGAATGAGGTCAATGATTCCGGCGTCGAGGTCGGCCATGATGGGATGCTGGGACACGAGAAGTACTGGGCTCGTGGAGATTTCGCCACCGCGATGCGCAATCTCCGTTCCGGACTCAGTCGCCGACCAGCTCCACGAACACCTGGCGCGCCAGCCCGACTCCAATGGCACGCGTCGCGCCGCCGGCCGCGTCGTCCACCCAGAGGGTAATTGGCCCCTCGAACGGCGCCTTGTCGAGAACGCGCACCAGGGCACCCGGCCGAATGCCAAGCTCAGCCAGGTAACGCAGCCGCTCCGCCTCATCGTCCTCCACGCGACGCACGTGCAACCGCTCGCCCTGCGCCACGTCAGCGAGCGAGCGGAGCGTGGCCTCCTCCACGGTGCCGTCGCGGGTGGGAATGGGCGCCCCATGCGGATCCTGCACCGGATTCCCGAGTGCCGCCGCCATGCGCTCGATGAGCTCCTCCGAGGCGGCGTGTTCCAGCCGCTCCGCTTCCTCATGCACCCCATCCCACGGGTATCCGAGCACCGCAGTGAGGTAGCATTCCAGAATCCGGTGTCGCCGGAGCGTACGCAGTGCCGCGTGCCGTCCGGAGCCCGTCAGGCGGACGCCGCGATAGGGCTCGTGGGTAATGAGGCCCTGGTCTGCCAGCCGGCGTACCATGCCGCTCACCGAGGCGGGAGAAATCGCCAGCCGCACGGCAATGTCGTTGGTGGACGCCGGATCCCCCACCCGCTCCAGCTCGTAGATGGCCTTGAGGTAGTCCTCGACCGGGCCACTGAGTGCCATGGCATGCAGGGACATCATGACACGGGCCGCACCCGTCTCGTCGCGCCGCGAACCATGAGCACGGGCACTGTGGTGCGATGCCGCACGTCGTTCGCCACGCTGCCACGCAGCAGGTCCTGCATTCCCTTGTGACCGTGCGTGCTCATGGCGACGAGGTCGCACCGCTCGCGCACGACGGCGGCCGCGATCTCCGTGGCGGGGTCCCCACCGGCGAGCACGCATTCCACCTCGAGGCCCGCCGCCTCGAGGCTGTCGGATATCGACTCGATGTACGCGCGGTCGTCCTTCATCTCAGCGCTCTCCCGCAGGACGAGCTGGTGCTGGTTCCGCGCGGCCCATCCATCCGCCACGTGGATGATCACCACCGACGCCTGGCAGAGCAGCGCCAGCTCGCGCACGTGGAGTACGATGGCGTCGTCGTAGTCGGAATGCTCGAGCGGAACGAGGATGCGCGTGTACATGCGAGAGACCGGTTTGTGGGGAACCGACGAACACGACGCCTACAACCAGCCGCGTACGGTAGACCAGAGCAGCCACACGTTCAGCACGGCAATAACGATCGCCACCAGGTACGCCAGCACCTTCATCCACGCGGGGTTCACGAACTCGCCCATCTTCAACTTGTCGGACGTGAACATTACCAGCGGGAATACCGCGAACGATAGCTGCAGGCTCAGAATGACCTGGCTGAAGATGAGCAGCCGGGCGGTGCCGGACTCACCGCCCACGATCGCCACGATCACCGCGGGGACGATGGCGATGAGCCGCGTGATGAGGCGTCGCAACCACGGGCGGATGCGGATGTCGAGAAAGCCCTCCATCACGATCTGCCCGGCGAGCGTTCCGGTCAGGGTCGAGTTCTGGCCGGACGCCAGCAGGGCCAGCGCAAACACGGCGCTCGCCCCGGCGCCGAGCAACGGCGTCAGCAGCTTGTACGCATCCTGGATCTCGGCCACCGCCGAATTGCCGGAGCCGTGAAAACTCGCCGCGGCCACGATGAGGATGGCCGCATTGATGAAGAGGGCGAACGACAGCGCAATCGTCGAATCCACAAACGCATAGCGCACCGCCTCGCGGCGCCCCTCGGCGTTCTCCTCGTACCGGCGTGTCTGCACGATGGAGGAGTGCAGGTAGAGGTTGTGCGGCATCACCGTGGCCCCCAGGATGCCGATGGCGATGTACAGCTTGTCCTTGTCGCCCACGATGTCCGCGGTGGGGATGAAGCCGCGCGCGACGCCGAGAAGGTCCGGACGAGCCAGGAGCAGCTCGAAGCCGAAACACACGCCCACCGTGGCCACGAGCGTGATGACGAGCGCCTCCAGCACGCGCACACCCTTGTTCTGGAGGTAGAGCAGGAGCAGGACGTCCAGCCCCGTGATGGCCACACCCACTGGCAGCGCGATGCCGAACAGGAGGTTGAGGGCAATGGCCGAGCCGATGACTTCCGCGAGGTCGCATGCGGCGATTGCGATCTCGCACATGATCCACAGGCCCCACACAACCGGCCTGCTGTAGTGGTCTCGGCAGGCCTGCGCCAGATCGCGCCCTGTGGCAATTCCCAGCTTGCACGAGAGGCCCTGAAGGAGGACCGCCATCAAGTTGGAAATCAGGATCACGCTGAGCAGCGAATACCCGAATCGCGCTCCCCCAGCCAGATCGGTGGCCCAGTTGCCGGGATCCATGTACCCCACCGCCACCAGGTAGCCGGGCCCAGCGAACGCAAGCATCTTGCGCCACTTGGAGCGCCCACCGATGGGCACGCTGCGATACACCTCTGCCAGGCTGGGCGCTACGCGCGCCCGCCGCCATGCGCCGTCCTGATGCTCGCCCACAGGGGGCTGGGGTTTCGGTAACGGAGATGCAGTCATGACATAACGGTATTTAGGATGCCCTAAACATATTGTGAGGAGCGGATAAAGCAACTACCTTCGCGCTGCGCACACATTCAGGAGACCACTACAATGACGACACCGGACGATGGGGCTCGCCTCACGGCACTGCGCCAGATCGCACTCACCGTGGCTGACGTGGGCCGCTCCACCGCGTTCTACCGAGACGCGCTCGGCCTCCCGTTTCTCTTCTCTGCCGGACCCAACCTGGCGTTCCTCGACATCGGCGGCGTGCGCCTCATGCTCGGCACGCCAGAACCGGGCTTCACTCCTGGCGCGAGCTCGATGCTCTACTTCCGCGTCACCGACATCGACGCAGCCCACGCGCAACTTGCCGAGCGCGGCGTGGCATTCCCCAGCGTGCCGCACATGATCGCGGCCATGCCGGATCACGACCTCTGGCTCGACGAGTTTCGCGATCCCGATGGCAACCCGCTCGCACTGATGTGCGAGAAGGCCCGGCCGGCGTGAGTCAGCGTTCCGGGTAATCCACGGATTCACCCACGGGCGGCTGGCCAACGTGGGTGAGGAACTGGCGCAGCACGCGTTCCGTGAGGCCCCACACCACGTGCTCCCCATGCCGAAAGGTGCTCACGCGCCGCTGGCCTGCCGTTGTCTGCACCAGTCCGGTGCTCCACGAGCCACGGGTGGCCAGCACCGACACGGGCACCCAGAACGCGCTCGCCACCTCCCCCGACAGGGTCATGGACACGCCAGACCGAACAATGGCCACGAATGGCCTGATGATGATGGGGGCCAGCAGCGGCGAGCGCGGACTGAGGTCATCGAGCTGCCCGAGCAGCCGGCCGTCGCGTGCGACATCGATGCCCGTTTCCTCCCATGTCTCGCGCGTCGCCGTGACGGCGAGATCCTTGTCAGCCGGTTCCATGCGGCCACCAGGACAGGCGATATGGCCACTCCACGGATCGCCTGCTGCCTCGGCCCGCTTGATCAGCAGCAGCTCGGGCTCGCCGTCATCACCCGCACGCAGCGCCAGCAGGATGGCTGCGCGGCGTACGTGACGTTCCGCCTCGATTTCAACGGGAGCATGCGCGGCGAGAGCGCGGATGCATCGCGCAATGGACGGGTGCGCCGACAGGCGATCGAGCTCGGCCTCCGTCACCAGGACGTTGCCTCACCTGTCATCCGTCGATTTCCCCGCCAGACTCGGCCCACCCGCGAATGCCTCCGGCCAGCGAACAGACGTTGGTGTAGCCCATTCGCTGCAATGTCTCCGCCGCGAACGCCGACCGGTTGCCGCTGGCGCAGAAGATCACCACTTCCGCCTCGCGCGGAACTACAGCTTCGACCTTGGTCTCCAGGTTGCCGCGCGAGATGTGCACGGCGCCGGGAATCGTGCCGAGGTTCACCTCCTGAAGGTCGCGCACATCCAGAAAAGTGGCGCCGCCGCGCGCGTGCAACGCCTGCGCTTCCGCTGCATTCACCTGGCGGATGTGTTCCTTCGCCTCGCTGATCATTTCGGCGCCGCTCTTCATCGCTGGTATCCGTCCGTGGGTGATGGTGAGCGCTCAGCTGAGCGCAACGTGCAGGGAACAGGCGTCCGCATCGAGCACCGCCATGGCGCCCAGTGGGAGAGTCCATTGGTCGTCGATGTGGCCAACGGGCACGCCGGCAATCGCTGGCACACCTGCCATGTCCGCGGCCTCGCGCAGCACGTCGTCGAGCGCTCGTGACGATGGGTCGCCCTCATCCGTGCCGTCGCTGAAGCTGCCGAACGCGAGACCGGCCACGCGACCCAGCGCCCCACTCAGTGCGAGTTGGCGCAGCATGCGATCGATGCGATACGTGGGCTCGCCGATGTCTTCCAG
>JAYVNZ010000218.1:0-2508 GCA_043758185.1 Gemmatimonadaceae bacterium
CCCTGTTCACGCAAGGCACCGAAGGGTGGAGCGAGTGGCGGCGGACAGGCAACCCGGCATCGATCAAGATGGGTCCGGGCGCATATTCCGATACGCCGAACGTTCCACGGCGTTTCCTGTACCCCATTGGCGAAGCTTCAGTAAACCTGGCCTCGCTCACTGCGGCCATTGCAAGCCAGGGCGCGGACGGGTACTACACGCGCGTCTGGTGGGACAAGTAGGAATCCTTCCGTATCGCACACGCTGAGGGCAGTTCACAAAGCGGGGCACTCCAGGGGGAGTGCCCCGCTTTGCCTTGGTCCACAGCGGCTACCGTTTCATCGTGGTAACGAGGATGACGGGGCCCTGGCGCGCCGCGGTGCCGAATTTCTGCAGGGCCTGGCTGGCGTTCAGGTACCGAATCTCGATCACCTCGTTGGCGTGCATCCCATTCAGCTCCCCGATCGGGACGATCCGGCCCTCGTCGATGGAGGCATGGACGCGACCCGCCTCGGGATCCGACAGCGCTGCCGTACCGCGATCGTTGAGGAAGTGCGGGCGCAATGTGCGGATGAGCTCCAGGACCGATTCCGCACGCAGGTCGCCCGAGACGTCGTCCTGGGTAATCAGGTCGCGATTCCGCTGGGACGTGGAACGTGTCCCATCCGTGGCGCCGGTAACAGGCTGCTTCGCTGAACAACCGCTGAGCGTGACGGCGAACACACTGACCCACAGACACTTGTTCAACACGGATACTCCGGAAAGAGAGGCATCCGGAACATGCGGCTGCGACGACGGGATCGTCAAGTAAGCGGGCGCTTCGCTGATGTGCGCGCGTAGACGGCGCCCCGCGCAAGGTCAGGGGACAGTTCTCTCCGCGCTTCGAGGGGACATCATTATCCGCCGACAACGTGCAAATTCTGCAACATCGCGCGCTCGAACGATGACGTATCTTCCCGCCCGACTCGGCAACGTGCACCATGCCGAGTGGACAAGGCAGCCGTCGAGGAGGTATGCTATGGTCATGCCCGCCACGATTCCATTGTACACGGTTGCGGATCTGGACCGTTTCCCAGAGGACGGGAACCGGTACGAGCTCCTCGACGGTGTATTGCTCGTGACGCCCGCGCCAGGTGCCATGCACCAACTGCTGGCCGTGCGACTGCTCACTCTCCTTCAGGTTGCAGTTGGAGCGGCGGAACACGCGTTGGTGTTCGGGCCTGGCGCGGTGTCCTTTCCACCTCGGACGCAGCTCGAACCGGACGTGCTCGTCGCGCCGTACAGAGTGCCTCTCAGCGACAAGTGGCAGGACCTGAGCGGCCACTGGCTGGCGGTGGAAATCATTAGCCGCTCCTCTCGCATCTACGACCGTGAGTTCAAGCGCGACGCGTATCTCGCGCTTGGCGTTCATGAGGTCTGGCTGGTGGATCGATGGGACCGCAGTGTGGACGTCGCCCGCGCTGGAGTTGCCATCGAGACCGTTCGGGATGCGCTGGTGTGGCGTCCACCAGTGCTCGGCGTCGAAGTACGGATCGAGCTCGGCGACCTGTTTGCCGGGTTACCCGAGTACTGAGCAAGGCTTGACGAACACATCAGAATTCTACCTGCTTCAGGATCTGCTTCTCGCAGGCCACGAGCGGGTCCTTCGCTGCGCTCAGGACGACAGCAGACTCTCGACGTTGCGTTTACAGTGCACTAGTGCGGACCGGCAGTACCAGGTGATCGCTGCGTGCCTCGCACCAACTCCACGCGAAGCTCCGACCAGCCATCCACCTGCGCATACAACACGCGAATGGCGTGTTTCGCACCGCCGAGCGCAGCGTGGTCCACCGCCGATTCATGCGGAGTCCAGTGATCGATGGCGAGCGCGCCGTCCACCCAGACGCGAATCCCGTCGTCACTGATGGTCCGCAGGGTGTATGTGCCGTCTGTCAGCTCGACGGCGCCCGTGGCGTCCACGATGTAATGGTCTGCTGGCACCGACGTGATCGCTGGCCTGTACCACATGTAGTCGAGGCGGGGCTCGCGCCGCGCCAGGATGGGAATGGTGCGACGCAGCGAATCCGCCGTGCCAAGCGAGATCGACTTCGCCGATGTATCAGGCCAGCGGAAGAAAGCGACATCCCACTCCAGGCGCGGCTCGAAGCGTCCGTACGTGAACTGGTAAGGCACACCGGCGCGGTGACGCTCACCACGGGGTGTGACGGTCGCGGCACCACGATACTCGAGCGCGACGGACCACTCGTGGCCAGGGCCATCGGGCGAGATCGCAATGGTGTCGCCGATGTCGCCTGATATCTTCGAGATGGACGAGATGCCCTCGCGCCGCACAAGCCGCCATGCGCCAGGCGGACCGGCCACGCGCAGGCGCAGCGGGCTCGCGTGCGTGCTGTCGATTGGCCACAGCATGGGCGAGCGCCAGTCGAATGGCCCCCATTCATCGACAATGATGGCGGAGCGGTCCTGACGACTGGCCACCGACTGCGTGAATGCCTTGTCCCGCGCGGGCAGAAGGTGGGCGAAGGTCGG
>JAYVNZ010000219.1:0-14473 GCA_043758185.1 Gemmatimonadaceae bacterium
TGGGTGGCAACCATCTGGCCGCGTCGTGACCCTCTGCGCCGATCTGATCACAAGCCACGGATCTCGGTGATGCAGGTCAAGCGACATTGAGCAGTGTCATGGCATTCCTGGGTGAAGCGTTTGCCGGCCGCTACACGATCGAGCGCGAACTCGGAGCCGGCGGCATGGCCACCGTGTACCTTGCGCACGACATCAAGCACGACCGAGATGTCGCGATCAAGGTACTCCATCCGGATTTGGGCGCCGCACTCGGCAGCGAACGGTTCCTGAGCGAGATCCGCACCACTGCGCGGCTGCAGCATCCGCACATTTTGCCGTTGCTCGACAGCGGCGATGCCGGCGGCCTGCTGTACTACGTGATGCCGCTCGTGACGGGCGAGACGCTGCGTGCACGACTGGAACGCGAGAAGCAGTTGCCCATCGACGACGCCGTGTCGATCGCGCGCGAAGTGGCCGACGCGCTGGGGTACGCGCACTCACTGGGTGTGATTCACCGAGACATCAAGCCCGAGAACATCCTGCTGCAGGGCGGGCACGCGCTCGTCGCTGATTTCGGCATCGCGCTGGCGGTACAATCCGCCAGCGGCGCGCGCATGACGCAGACCGGGCTCTCGCTCGGCACACCGCAGTACATGAGTCCCGAACAGGCGATGGGTGAGCGCACCGTCGACGCCCGATCGGATATCTATGCACTCGGCGCCGTGACGTACGAGATGCTCGCCGGCGACGCGCCGTTCACCGGCAGCACGGTGCAAGCCATCGTCGCGCGAGTGATGACCGAGCGGCCGGCGTCGCTGCGCACGGTGCGCGATACCGTCACGGTCAACGTGGAAGTGGCGGTGCTCAAGGCGCTCGCCAAGTTGCCCGCCGATCGTTGGCCGACGGCCAGGGCATTTGCCGATGCTTTGGTCGATGCGCGCAGTGGCATCTCATTCGACAGTGGCGCGCATGGGGCGAGCGACCACAACGAATCGGCGCACACATCCCGGATGATCGCGCTCGGCGCTACGTCCGTTGCATTGATGAGCCTCACCTTCGCTGTATGGTCGTGGCAACACAATGCGGCGGCGTCCAGCGTCGCCGTCGTCCCGCTGAGTGTCGATCTCCCCAACGCCTCGCCGGATCTGGCCCGCTTTGCAGCATCTCCCGACGGCATGATGTTCGCCTTCGCGACGAACGAGGGGATCGCACTACGTGATGCGGGACAGCGCGAGTATCACCTCCTCCCCGGCACAGTCAGTGGCGAGTCTCCGTCCTTTTCGCCGGAAGGCGACTGGATTGTGTTCCAGGCGAACGGGCATTTACGAAAGGTCCCCGTGGCGGGTGGATCACCCATCGCGGTCATTCCCAACGACTCGATGCTGGCTGGCCGCGTGAATTGGGGGAACGACGGCAGCATTGTCTTCGAAACCGGTGGACGGCTGGCGTTGATTCCGCCGACGGGAACGCTCAGGCTTCTCACGAAGGCCGTGGCCGCGCAGCAGCCACGCATGACCGACGATGGGAAGGGCATCCTGTACGTCAATCAGCAGCGTGGGTCGAAGGTGATGTATTTCGACCTGGCTGGGGATACCGCGTTCACCGTGCTTGAGGAAGCTGCCGAGGCTCAGCCGCTACCGACGGGCCATATCCTGTACGCGTCAGTCACGGGCGGGCTGTACGCAGTGCGTTTTGACCAGGCACGGCACACGGTGAACGGTGGACCGATTCCGGTGCAGCTCGACGTGCAACCGGATGGCGGCGTCGGTCCGTTCCTTGTGACACGCAGCGGGACGCTGGAATACCGTGCGGGTGTCGATCCAGAGTATCGCGTGTTCATGCGCGGCGAAGGTGGCAAGGTTGATACGCTGCCGATGGCCTCGAAGGTGCTGAGTTATGCGATTTTTTCGCCGGATGGGAAGCAGTTGGCGCTCACCCTCGGCTCGGCGCGCGGCACGAATCGCCATACCGCCATCTACGATTTTGCCCGCGGGACGCTGACAAGTTTCACGGGAGGAGGAGGCGGCCACGCGCCGATCTGGTCGCCCGACGGCACCCGGCTGGCCTACACGATGGAAGGGCCCGAGACCGACGCCGAAGACATTGCGGTGGAACCGCTGGACCGGAGCAAGCCGCTGCTCCCCATGCCGCGCATGCCGAACGATCAGCATGTAACCGCGTGGCCAGACGACACCACGTTGGTGTTCGCGACCAACACTGCGGCGCGGACGCTGGGCGGCAGCCTTAATGGTGGCAGCACCTACCTGATGAACCCGGTGACGGGCACTGGCGTGCGTCCCTATCTGGACGCCGAGTGGGGGCAAATCGACGTCAGAGTATCGCCTGACGGGCTCTGGGCCGCCTACACATCGTTCGAGTCGGGACAGCCTGAAGTGCACGTGCGGCATTTTCCGGGCACGCACAACACTGGTGATTGGAAGGTCTCGGTGGTCAGCGGACGCACCCCGCGCTGGTCACGTGATGGTCGCACGATCTACTACATCGCAAGTGACCTCAAGACCGTGCGCGCCGTGCAGGTGACGCTGGGGCCGTCGGTCACCGTTGGTGCGAGTTCGACCGTCATGACCGCCAATCGCGAATTCGGTACCGCGTGGGACGTCGATCGCGCCACTGGCCGCATCCTCGTGACGGAGCCGGTATCGACGAGCGGCGCACGCATTGTCGTCGTGCAGCACTGGCTCGACGCATTCGCGCGGCGCGCGGCGCAGCCAGCGCGGTCGGCGAAATGAGCGACGTCCTCGCGCGCCTTGCCGGTGAACTCGTACTGCAACGACACAAGAAGAGGGAGATAGGCAAGGTGATTCGCGCGACCCTGCTGTTCCTATCCGTCCTTGGTGTGCCGCTATTCGCACAAGACCCGGACTCGGGTCTCCTGCGCGGCCTGACGAAGGCTCTCCCAGTCCTCCCGGTCGATCGGATCGAGCTGAAGGCGACGCCTTCGTTGACCTTCGAGGGGATCTCCGCAGTCACGACTGACAACCAAGGGAATATCTACGTCATTCACCGTCCGAAGGACGGAGATCCCGTCGTCGTTCTCGATCCCCAGGGCAAGGTTCTACGCTCGTGGGGCAAGGGTATGTTCACGACGCCACATGGTATCCGTGTCGATCCGGGTGGCAACGTGTGGACGGTGGATGCCCACACATCGATGCTCTACAAGTTCACGCCGCACGGGCGGAAGCTCCTCGAAATCAGTACCGGAGACGTGCCGGATCCCACCCGGGAATTCTGTGGCGCAACAGACGTCGCGTTTGCGCCGAATGGCCGCATGTTCGTGGCAGACGGCTACTGCAACGCGCGAATCATCGAGTATGACTCCACTGGTCGAAAAATTCACCAGTGGGGTCACCCGGGCGCAGGGCCAGGAGAGTTCAACGTCGTTCATGCGATCGCCATCAGCCCGCAAGGCACTCTCTATGTCGCCGATCGTGAGAACGGCAGGCTCCAGTGGTTTGATCTCGACGGCAAGTTCCTCGGCCAGTGGAAGTACGGTGGCCAACTTTACAATGTGGCGTTCAACGCCACGGGTGAGATGTATGTGAGTACCCATCCGAAGGATGTCCCCCTGGATGAGGAGTTCGACGTCGTAAAGGTCGATCCCGCGACAGGCCAGATGCTCGGCCGCATCCGAGTTCGATCTCACGAGCTGGCGATTGGTCAGGACGGCACGCTGTTTCCGGCGACCCGGAGCGGTCAACTGCTTCTGCTGAGGCCGCGAAAGTAGCAATGGACGAGGGCAAAGGGGTGTTGTCCCCTCCGGGGCAGTGAACAGCACGCCTACAAGTAGTCGTTCGTCGCTATTTGCCTTCTTGATCTATACACGGGATCCGTGTACTATTGTAGCAGGACTCACTGGCAGGGTTCGAGACAGCATGTCGTGATCCATTCGTTCAAGACGCAGGGCACAGAAGACATTTTCAATGGCGCGCGGTCGAAGGCCGCACGGAAGACATGCCCGGAGGTGATCTGGTCCGTCGCCGTGCGAAAGCTGCAACTGATCGACTATGCAGCGCACCTCAACGACTTGGCCTTCCCACTGGGGAATAGGCTCGAAGCGCTCAAGCGTGATCGGCTCGGCCAGCACGCCATTCGCATCAACGAGCAGTATCGGGCGTGCTTTGTGTGGACCGGGGACGGCGCGCGAGACGTTGAGATCACCGACTACCACTAGCCCGTGGGAGGGCGCCTGACCGCGGCGCACGCAGGGCGGGCACGAAGCAGGTTACTGGTTGACGGCCCTTACTGGACAGGAGAAGCGCCCATGGTACGTATTCCGACGCATCGCGCCCCGACGCATCCGGGCGAGATCCTCCTCGAGGAGTACCTCAAGCCACTGGGGCTCACCCAGGCCGCCTTCGCCGAGCAGATCGGTGTCCCGCTCAATCGGGTGAACGAACTGGTGAAGGGGAAGCGCGGCATGACACCGGACACCGCCATGCGTCTCGAGGCCGCGCTCGGCGCGAGCGCGCAGTCCTGGCTGAACGCGCAGCTCGCCTGTGATCTCTATAAGCAGATGCACTCGCCGGCGGCCGACGCGATCAAGCGCATCCGCCGGGTACGGGCGATCGCCTAGGCGCTTGTGATCGCGCCGAGGCGCTCTGGAGTCGAGCTCATCGCGTCGCCTCGTCCACCGTGCGCTTCATCTTCGTGACCCAATTCGGAATCACGCGGAAGTAGCGCACAGGGACCTCCGCTGTCCCCCGCACGTACACGATCCGCCCGTCAGCTGTGGGCATCGACGACGGGCCGGCGGTCGCCACCATACCGGGAGCATCGACCCAGCGGCGCCGCTCGACGATCGGATTCGCCGCGCCCGGATCCAGCCTGACGCGCTCAAATCCCATTGTCGGATCGTAGGCTGTGTACGCGAGCTCGTTCGCCGACAGCCACTGTGGTTCCTCGCGGTTGCCCGATGCGACTTCCCAGCGCTTGCCAGTACGCGGAAACGGCTCGACCCACAATCGGGTGAGATCCCAGTTGTTGTATGCGATCCACCGGCCGTCGGGCGAGACGCGCGCGAACGCCGCGTCGGCGAACAGGGAGTCCAGCTTCGCCGGCCGCTGATCGATGTGCGCGATCTCCGCCCGCCGTCGCTTCCACGAGACGCCGACGAGACGATCACCGGGCAGCCAGTTGTAGACCTCCCACTCACCGCCGACGAAGGCCGGTACGGGTGGTTTCGCGTCATCGGGATCGCCGACGAACACTGTGTCGCGCGTCGCGAATGCGATCTTCCCGCCGCCTGGACTCCATGCCGGAGCCGTCATGAACGGACGGCGCACCCAGAGTGCCGACTTCCCGCTTACCAGGTCGTAGATGCGCAGCTCCTGACCCTCACGTCCGTCAACAACGGCCGCCAGCCGCCGGCCGCCAGGTTCCATGACGAACGTGAGGTACGCATCAGGAGGAACCGGAAGCGTATCGGTCGCGCGATCCGAGACCCTGACGAGCTGACCGACAGCGTGCACGGGGCCCTCAGCGTACACCAGCGTGCCTGACTTCGAGACCGCGTAGGTACCTGCCGAGTAATAGGCCGACTGGCCGACCCCGGATTCCATCCGCACCGGCCGCCCGATCCGACCGCTTGCGGCATTGAACGACCCCGCCATGAGGTCACCCTGCAGCATGTACGTGACGTAGCGGGCGTCGACGATGCGGAAGTCGGTGCCGAACGCGAGCGACGAATCATTCCCCGCTCGGCGCAGCGTCTGTCCGTGCTCGCCGATGTCACCCGCGCCTGGCTTGGCGATATTCACCGTGGGATCGACGCGATACGCCGCGTTCTCCGCTCCGCCGCCGCAGAGGAAAGCGGCCGTACCGGGAATCGCGGCTGGCAGGACGCAATACGTCATCAGGCGACTGGTTGCTGCCCCGGTAACTGGATCGATCCACCGGGCGGTCGTGCCGTCGCCCTCCGCAAGCAGGATGCGCCCGTCGGCTAGCCAGTTGAGCGTCACCCCGGAACTCCCTCGGCCTAGCGTCGTGGCCGTGCCGTTGGACATGGGCATGACTTCTACCGTCCAGTCGCGTCCGCGCACGCGGAGGAAGGCGAGACGTGTCCCGTCGGGTGAAATTGCGGGCTGGCTGCCGTCGATGGTGCCTTCGATACGCCGTGTCGTGGCGTCGCGGAGGCTCCGGTACCAGAGCTCCGCCCGGCCATTGCGTGTGGTCTGGTACACGACGAAGTCTCCCGCTGGCGAGACGGCCATGCCGATTGGCGCCTGCGCGAAGCCGGCGACTGTGAGCCCACGGAACGAGGCACTGTCGGGCAGCCCGACGTCGTACTCGGTCGGGACCGATGTGCGCGCGTGACGGAGCGTCCAGCCCAGGGCGGCTAGCGCCATGATGACGATAGCAGCCGCGGCGAGCCCGATCGTTCGCCATGCTGTCGGTGCTGTGGCGCTTCGGGAGCCCCCCGTCGCATGCCGATGCGGCGCGTCGTCCTCGAGGGCGGCACGGAACTCTGCTGCAGTTGCGAACCGGTCTGCCGGGAGCTTCGCAAGCGCAGTGAGCACTGCGTGCTCGACTCCCGCTGTAATCGTATCGCGCAGAACGTGGAGCGGCGTGGGCTTCTCCGTGAGTACTTTCGCGACGATCGCCTGCACGCTCGATCCCGCGAATGGCGGGTCACCGGCAAGCATTTCGTACGTCACGGCCCCCAGGGCGTAGATGTCGCTGCGCGCGTCGATCGTCCGCTCTCCCATCGCCTGCTCGGGTGACATGTACTGGGGCGTTCCGAGCGAGAGGCCGGTTTGTGTCATGCGCGCGCCGCCGGCCTGTTGCACGGCGAGCGCGATGCCGAAGTCGGCCACCAGCGCATGACCGCCCTGGAGGAGAATGTTCTCGGGCTTGATGTCCCGGTGTATGACGCCGAGAGCATGTGCATAGCCAAGTGCGTCGGCGACTTCGCGGGCGATCAGTACCGCGTCACTCACGGGAAGCTGCCGCTCTCGTTCGAGGCGTGTGCGCAACGTCTCGCCGGTGACGAGCGGCATCACGTAGTACAGGAGCCCCTCCGCTGCTCCGCTATCGAGCAGCGGCAGGATGTGTGGGTGCTGCAGCCTCGCCGTTGTTCGGATCTCGCTCAGAAAGCGCTCGCCGCCCAACGCAGCACCCAGGTCGGGGTGAAGGACCTTGATGGCGACATCGCGCTCGTGCTTGAGGTCGTGCGCGAGGTAGACCGTGGCCATTCCGCCCGCGCCGAGTTCGCGCTCGATGCGGTAGCGATCGGCCAGTACAGCCGACAGCCGCTCGGGGACATTCATGCGCTGAAGTCCGCCACGCGCCGCGCCGCCTTGGCCACTATGCGATCGAACTCCTGCATGCCGCGGAGCGGCTCCATGAACGGACAGAACTCCGCGTAAAACCTGGCGGGGTACATGCCGTGATCCACCGCCCACTCCAGCAGCGCCAGTGCGCCTGTCGTGTCGCCCGCCATCGCGACTGACTCCGCCAGATGGAAGGTGTGATGCGCATCGAGCGCGCCACGGTTCACACCAGCGAGTGTCGCCAACGCTGCCTGCTGTCGTCCTTCGGCCGCATCCACCAGCGCCGAGAGTTGCGACGTGTACGGAAGTTCCGGCGTGTTCGTCAACATCCAGCTGACTTGAATCGCCGCGTCGCCGAACCGGCCCATGAGCGCGTACGTGTAACCCAGACCCCAGTGGACGATCGCATTCCGGGGATCCAACGCGAGAGAGCGCTCCAGTGCGTCCACGTGCTTGCCGATATTGCCGGCGAACCACTCGGAAGTACACAGCATGGCGCCCGCGAGGGGAGACAGCGGATCGACTTCGTAAAAGCGCTTCGCGAGCTCCCGTCCCCGCTCGATCTGGCCTGCCGAATGGAGCGTGACCGTCAGGAAGAACAGCACGTCGGCGTCGGCCGGATCGAGCTCCATTGCACGCATCAGATGGTGCGCGGCCTCCCTCAGATGTCCTCGTTCGTAGCTTGCGAATCCGAGCAACGCATGTCCATAGGGCGCGTCGGGGCAGAGCTCGATGAGCGCGTGCGCTTCGGTTTCCGCCAGGTCGAGGGGGCGGAGGTCGACGGCCACGCCCGCTCGGACCTTCGAGATCTCCATGAACGCGCAGAGCGCACGGAGCGGCGGTGACTCACCTTCGATCTCGATTGCGCGCTCGAGCAGCATCCGTGCGTGATCGAGTGAAACCCCGTAACGCCGCATCTCAGCCCGCGCCTGAAGAAACAGCTCGAACGCACCAGCGTTCTGAATTGGCCGCGCCGCGAGTCGAACGTCCTCAGAAGACGTGAGCTGGATCTGCAACGCGTTGACGATCGCGCGAGACACGCGCTCCTGCACGTCGAAGACGTCGTCCATGGTCCCACTGTACTTGTCGGCCCAGAGCGGCGCGTCCTGCTCGGCGTCGACGAGCTGCGCCGCGATGCGAAGTGCATTGCCCGCCTTGCGCACGCTGCCAGTGAGCAGGTAGCGAACGCCGAGCGTACGGCCGATTTCGCGTGGCGTCTTGCTGGTCGCCTTGAACTGCATCGAGGAATTGCGCGACGTGACGCGAAGAGCCTTTACGCCCGCCAGGTCGGTGATGAGTTCCTCGGTGAGGCCGTCCGAAAAAAACTCATTATCCGCGTCCGCACTCATGTTGGTGAACGGCAACACGGCGATGGACTTCTCTGACGAAGCCGCATCCGGTCGCGGCGCGACGGCGCGCGGACCAGAGATTGTCGCGGAGCGGAGCGTGAACACGACCTGTGCGCCGCTCGCGTAACGGTCGGCCGGCTCCTTTTCGAGGAGCCGTGTGACGAGCTCCGCGACCTCGGCCGAGACGTCCGGGCGCTTCTCGGTTACACGTGGCGGCGAGTGGGTGAACCGTCGCGCGATCGTCGCCTGAGCGGACGGGCCCGTGAACGCGACTTCGCCCGTCAGCATCTCGTACAGCACGCACCCCAGCGCGAACAGGTCGCTCCGGCCATCGAGCTCATCGCCCGCCGCCTGCTCGGGGCTCATGTATGCCGGTGTCCCGACCGTCACCCCGATCTGCGTGAAGGCCGATGTCCCGCTTGAGGCGGCAACGAGCGCCTTGCCGATTCCGAAGTCGGCCACGATCGCGTGTCCTTCGTGCAGGAGAATGTTCTCTGGCTTGATGTCGCGGTGCACGATGTCGTGCCGGTGCGCGTAGTCGAGCGCGTCGGCGACTTCGCTCGCGACGCGCACCGCCTCGTCAATGGGAAGCGTCCGTTCGGTCTTGAGCCGGTCGCGGAGCGTCTGTCCCTGCATCACCGGCATGACGAAGTACACGAACCCGCCAGATTCCCCCGAATCATGGAGGGGGAGGATGTGTGGATGGTTGAGCTTCGCCGCCATCCGAATCTCACGGAGGAACCGCTCGCGACCTAGCGACTCCGAGAGCCCGCCGCTGAGGACCTTGATAGCGACTTTGCGATCGTGCTTCAAATCAGCCGCGAGGTAGACCGTGGCCATGCCGCCCGCACCGAGCTCACGCTCGATGCGGTAGCGATCAGCGAGCGCAGCGCGCAGCGGCGAGAAGTCCGTATTCATTGACCGGATGCCCTCATTTCATCGCGCCCGGGGCCCGGCGACGCAGCTCCGAGGACAAATCGGTCACGACATCGAGGGCGGACACGGGCCCCACTGTCTGAGACGTCCCGTTGGGTGGCATGGCAGATATCCGGAGTCCATCAGGTCCGACGAATGCCAGCCACTGACTGTCGGGCGAAAACACTGGCCATCCGCCGCGTGGTTGCAGGGCGGTCTTCTGTTTCCTGTCGGCAATGAACAGGTACATGCCGGCCGAGTCGCCGTATGTGCGAACGCCCAGGTATTTCAGGTCCGGCGAGACGTCGTTGATGTGCATTCCTGGCGCGAGCAGGCTGTCTCGCGAGTGGTACCAGGGACTGGCGTTGCCTGTGTCCACGTAGATCAGGTCGAGCGACGGGTCGTAGACGATGGGATCCCACGGGCTCGCACCGCCGCCTGCCTTGTACCACTGGCCTGACCAGGTCTTTGCGACCTCTTTCAGTGCCTCCGATTCGAACGGCTTCGACGCATCGCGCGGCACCATGTACGTGCGCCAGGCGAGCGCGCCAGTGCGGGCATTGTATGCGGACACGAAGCCGCGCACGGCGTACTCCGAGCCCGCGTTCCCGATGATGATTCGGCCCGCGGCGATCCTCGCCGCACTGGTGATGGCGTACACCACGCTCCATGCGCTGGTGCCGTAGAGGACGCCGTCGCTCACCAGCGGCGTTGCCTCGAGTCCGCGCAGCGTCTGGAAGTCCGCCGACCATGCCAGCCCGAGCCGCGCGATGCTGCGTTCATCAACCTGCTGCAGGGGGCTGTGCCGTTGTTCGGTGTAGGTGCGGCCGTAGCGCAGCCACTGGGTCGAGTCAGCGTCGGCCACGCGCAGCGCCGCGTCGTCGAGGTCGTGTCCCGTGCTGCATGCAGTGAGCGCGCAGGCGACGCTCCGGAGCGCCAGTCTGCGAAGTGAAAGTGCCATGGGCGGGTGGAAGGGGTGCCGCGCAACATGCAGCCTAACGCCGCGCCGCGCGAGGATGAAGATCCGTTGCAACATCGGGCGCCTGCACCGATCTCATAGCCACCAATGTGACCGCGATGCTACGGCCACCGGTTTGGATTACATGACGTCATATTTCACGCATGACCCATCGCCAAATGTTGGTCCAGCGATTTCGCCATGGCGAGGGGTGGACCTTCCGATCAGGCGTATCTCACCCTGTCGCCCACCGAACGCTTCGGGATGATGTGGCGGCTCGCGCTCGACGCGTGGGTATTCGCCGGCGATGAGCAACCTGAATCGCGACTTTCGCGACGTACTCTCGTGGTTCAACGCCGAACGCGTTGAGTACATGGTGGTGGGCGCATTTGCGCTTGCGGCGCACGGCCTGCCGCGTGCGACGGGCGACATCGACCTGTGGGTGCGACCAAGCCCCGACAACGCCAAAGAGTGGAGCATGCGCTGATCGCGTGTGGCGCACGGGCGGATGAATTCAGCCAATCCGACTTTGAAATCGCCGACCTGATCATGGAGCTTGGCGTGCCGCTTGGGCGCGTCGACATCATCACCTCGATCAAAAGCGTGTCGTTCGACGAGGCGTGGCCGAACCATATTGTCGTGGAGCTCGACGGGATCAGCGTCCCTGTGCTTGGCAGGGCGAGTTGCTGCGCAACAAGCGCGCGGTGGGGCGACTTGACTCCCAGCACTATCCTTGAAACGCCTCGCGTTAAATCGAGAATCCGGCATTCCTTCCGGAAGAACCGATCATCACCGTCGTCACGCTCGCTGAGCGCACCGTGGGTCCGCTCGTCGCACCGCGTGTGCGGCCCTTCTCCCTCGCCCACCCGCGCCCTGTCCACCTCCCTCCGCGACCAGCTCCAGACCTGCCTTGGCACCGCGTACACGGTGGCCGTGAGCTCGGCGCCGGTGGCATGTCGCGTGTGTTGAGCATGAAGTCGGGCGTGGGAGAATGGCCACCGTCTTCCTCGCGCACGACATCCGGCACGACCGCCGCGTTGCGGTGAAGGTGCTCGAGCCCAAGCTCGGCGCAGTCCTCGGCGCTGAGCGCTTCCTTGCCGAGATCAAGGTGACGCCGAATCTGCAGCATCCGACATCTATTCGCTCGGCGCGATGTGCTACGCGAGCTCGTGTCATACGAGCCGACATATGGCAGCGGAGACCGGATCCTGCTAGTCGCATTGCTCGCGGAGCACCGGTACCGGAGCGCGCTAGCGGTTGCGACACAATATGTCCGTGCGTCGGGGCACCGATGGTCGTGGCCGCTTGCTGAACTCGGGGCGGCGTATGTCGCGAACGGGCGCACCAGCGAGGCGCGCGTCCTGCTGGCGGAGCTGCTCGAGCGATCGCGTCATGACCGCGTAGGTGGAGCCGCGATGGCGATCCTGTACGATGCGCTCGGTGAGTGGGAACGGGCGATCAAGTGGCTTGGCCGCGGGGTGTCGGAGCACGATCCATTCTTTTGGGGTCGAGGCCCGCTGTTTGATGGGCTGCGCGCGGATCCGCGTGGGGCAGCGCTATTCGTCAGAATGGAATCTCCGGACGATCTGGAGTGAGGAGTCAGGCATCCGTGCCACCGACGCGCACGCCACGCTTCTTGCGGAAGTTGGCGACATGACTGTCTCAACCATCGCCTTCCTGTTCGTCGGCCTCCTGGCTGGCCTCTTTGCGTTCATCGGGCTGCTCAGCGCGGTGAAGGGTACCCCGGTCCATGGCGTTGGCGCGCTTCCCGCGGGAAACCAACCCAGCGTCGACTCCCCTGCGTTTCGCGACGCCATGGTGCTGGTGAGCAAAACGTCACTCGCGCCGGGCCATGCGATCAAAATTTTCACGAATGGCGACGAGACGTACCCTCCCCTGTGGGACGATCTCCGCGCAGCGCGCGAGTCGATCACGCTGCAGATGTACTATTGCGAAGCCGGCGGCATGGCGGACATGCTGCGCGAGATCCTTGTCGAGCGCGCCGGTGCGGGTATTTGTGTCATGATGTTGTATGACGCGTTCGGCACGTCGTTCCCGGATGAGTACATCGCTGCGCTCAAGAGCGCGGGGGTGCAGGCGGTCAGCTTCCGGCCCTTGCATCTCAAGGGCATTCGCACGATGCAGAATCGCGCGCACATGCGCGTGGTGTGCATCGACGGCCGGATTGGCTACACGGGAGGGTTCGGCATCTCGGACAAGTGGTTCGGTAACGGTCGCGACCCGGATCAATGGCGCGACACGAACGTCCGATTCACGGGCCCCGCCGTCCGGCAACTCCAGGCGGGATTCGTGGCGTGCTGGGCGGAGGCGACAGGAAAGCTCCTGATCGGCGACATCCTGTTTCCTGCCCTGACCCCCGAGGTCAACAGCGACGGCGGCGCCATTGCCGGACTGTTGCACTGCTCCCCGTCAATTGGCAGCACGGAAGCCGAGCGATTCTTTGCGCTCTCGATCGCGAGCGCGCGCAAGCGGCTCTATATCACGAACTCCTATTTCGTTCCCGACAAGGAGTTCCGAACCATGATCGCCGATGCGGCGCGCCGTGGCGTGGACACGCGAGTACTGACGGCCGGTATGACGTCCGACGTGAAAAGCACACTGTACGCGAGCCGCGCGCGTTATGAGGAGCTGCTCGAGGCCGGTGTTCGCATCTACGAGTATCGCCGGACGATGATGCACGCCAAGACGCTCGTGGTGGATGGGCTCTGGGGCGCGGCCGGCAGCATGAACGCGGACAATCGCTCACTCTCGTTCAACGAGGAGACGATGCTCATGATGCTCGACGCGACGCTTGGCGCATCGCTGGAGCGCCATTTCATGGATGACATCACGCGCGCGGACGAGATCGACCTCGCGACATTCAGCAAACGCGGCGCGATGGATCGCTTAAAGGAGCATGCGACACATCTTACCTGGCGCGTTCTCTGAACTTCCTGAAGCGCTTCAGCGCCTTCCGTACTTGTTGATACGATCATGCGGCACGATGTCGACGAAATGGACCGTGCCTGCTTCTATTCTGTGCACGAGGCGATCTCCGTCGCTTACCCGCGCCTCGTTGTAGTACTTCTCTGGCTCGATGGGCTTTATCCGCATGCCAGGCGTTACCTCGCCCTTTATGAGCGCCAAGGCGACCTTGTCAGTTGCCTTCTGCTCGTCTGCCTGCAGTTTGGCGTAGCTCTCCTTGAACTGGTCGGCCCACACGGCGTTGAGGAAGGCTTGCTTGCGCGCCATGTCTCCTCACCGTGTTGACGGATTGTCGCTTCTGCGGGATGTCTTGAGAGAATCGAGGAACGCCTGCGCCTCTTCCGGGCTACCAGTTCGAGTCACTCGGCCCAGCCGCATGTCCTCCTCTGCGCGTTCCAAACGTGCGCGGCCCTCCGGGGAGTGGTAGAACAACTGGTCCTGAGGAATCGACACCGCCGGAACGAGCTCGAACGCTCCGTTGTCCGCTTGCTCGATGCGCAGCTGCACGCCGGCGGTAATGCCAAGCTGCTTCCGCATCTCTTGCGGGATCGTCGTCCGCCCCTTCTGGTCGATTGTCAAATACCCAATGATATGGCTCATGGCGGCTCCGTGGTGGTATAATCCCTCGGAGGGAATATACCACTAACCCACCCGGCGTCAACCGGCGGGATGCCCGTCAGCGCCTATCTATCTAACTCCTCGCTATCGACGTTAAGCTCAGCCCGGCAGACGCCTCAAGGACTTCCTTGCCAACGCTGAAATAGCGGCGTGGCTATTCTACCGTGATCACGCCAGAAGACTCCAGTACCGTCGAATCCCGGCTGGAGTGGAATCCATGATGTCACGGAGCCCGCTCGCTGAACTCCAGTGGCGAAATGCACGAAAGGCGCCCGAATCCGAGCGCCTTTCGTCTTTCCATAGCGTGCCTCGCTCGGCTACTTCGATGCCGCCGCCAACTGCCTGATCGCGCTCGACATCATCCGCACGCGCGCTGCGTC
>JAYVNZ010000220.1:0-5392 GCA_043758185.1 Gemmatimonadaceae bacterium
TCGACCCGTCCATCACCTCGTGCGGCGCTGACCCACGTACCGAGCGTATATGGCGCCGCCGCGAACCCGATGCGATAGCGGGCTGCCTGCACGAGCGTGGCGGGATGTCGCACGAGACCGGCAGCATAGCGCGCGACGTCGAGCGCGGTCGCCTGCTCCGCGACGAGGCGCACCACGGCACCATCCGCGGTGAGCGCGCTCGCCACGGGCAACAACAACGGTCCGCTGCCGGCCATCACCACGCGCTTGCCCGAGAACGAAGTCCCGCTCTTCAGCAACGCCTGCGCAGCGCCCACACCAATTACCCCAGGCAGGGTCCATCCGGGAAAGGGAAGAAATCGCTCCCGTGCCCCGGTGGCCAGGACGATCATATCGGCCTCGACGAGCAGCGCACCAGCCGCACGCTCCCCTCTCAACGCAAATCCGCCCTGCGCTCGCCGAACCACGTCGACGACTGACGCACCGCAAAGGACAGTCACACGAGATCGCGTGAGGCGCTCCACCCACGCACGCGCGGCACCTCTTGCCGCGACGCCGGCGCGGTGACGCCAGATCTGGCCGCCAACGTCCGCACCCTCGTCCAGCAGCAGCACACGGCGCCCGCACTCGGCAGCACGCGTCGCCGCCGCAATTCCGGCCGGCCCGGCACCAATGACGACGACATCGTACCTGTCGTCCTGAGCGGAGCGAAGGACCCGCTCTTCATGAATGGTGCGACGAACCACCTTGTCGTCCCGGGCGGAGCGAAGGACCAGCTCGTCGTGCGTCGACACCCGAAGACCGTCAGCCACCATCACGAGACACGCGCGACGGTGTGCCACGTCATCGATCATCACGCGACACTCGTAGCACACCCCCATCCCGCATAGCGGACCGCGCACCGACCCATTCACGGATTCACGAAATGCACCGACGCCCGCCGACAACATTGCCGCCGCCACTGACACGCCTGTCGGCACGCGGACGTCGCGCCCGTCCACGACAATCGTGACCATTGCGCCCGACGCGCTCACGCTGCCACCTCGGCCGCAGGCATCGCGCGATCCGGCGCGAAGACCGACGCATCGATGGCGGGCGTGCGACCCATCACCATGTCGGCGATCAACTGCGCCGTGCCGAGTGACGTGGTGATCCCCAGCCCCTCGTGTCCCGCTGCGATCCACAGGCCCGGCGTCCCTGTCCACCCCCCGATGAGCGGCAGCTTGTCCGCGGTGGCAGGACGAAAGCCCGTCCATGTGCGCACGATGGACGTGCTGGCGAGCGCGGGCATGAACAGTTGCGCCCGATGCAGCATGTCGTGCAGCACCCGCCGATTCGTGGCCGCATCCCAACCCACGAGCTCGCGCGACGAACCGATGAGCACCTGGCCCGTGCTGCGCGGCTGGACATTGAACGCCACGGACTCACTGGTCATCTCGTGCGCGCTCGTGAGGTAGCCCAGTTCGACGAGCTGGTGCCGCACAAACCCGGGATGCCGGTCCGTTATGGCGAGATGCCCCTTTCTCGGCACGAGCGGCAACGACGGCGTCAGTGTAGTCGCACGCCCGCCCGCCGCATTCACGATGACGTGCGCATGCAGCCACGAGTCGCCGCACCGCACGGACTGCTCGGTGAGTTCGTCCACGTGGCATGCCTCGCGCACGACGCATCCCCGCGCCGTCGCCTTGGCCAGGAGCCATGCGGCGGCGGTCGGTGGATACAGCACGCCATCGCCCGGTACCAGCAGCGCGCCAGCAAGCCCCGCACGCAGGTTGGGCTCCAACGCGGTGAGCCGCGCCGCACCAATCTGTTCGCATGCGACGCCCGCATCCTGGTAGGTCCGTTGCTTCGCCACCACCATGGCCATCTGGGCTTCGTCCTCGGCAATCCAGAGCGTGCCACATGCCTCGTACTCCACAGCAGGCGGGAGTTCGCTGGATATCGCCCGCCAGAGCTGGAGCGACAACGCCGTCAGCGCGAGCTGCGCGGGAGAGTCGTCCATGGCGACGAGGTGCCCCATCGCAGCCGCTGTCGTGCCGCCACCGGCGAACCCGCCGTCGAGTACGAGCACCCGCAGTCCCTCCATCGCCAGCGCACGCGCGCACGCGGCGCCCACGATGCCGGCGCCAACGACGATGGCATCCCACCGCTCCGTCTCGGTCACGCGCGCAGCGACGCAGCCGGGGAAATACCGTTGCGGAATGGATCCAGCGGGTCGAAGTACAACGTCGCCTCACCCGTGATGAAGGCAGAACCCCGCACGTGCGGCACCACTGTGCCGGTGGGACCTGCGGTGAGCCATCCGGTGAACATCCCACCGGCAATCCCTTCCTGTCGCCACTCCTGGCCGAGCGCGAGCTCGCCGCGCGCGTGCAACGCGGCCATCTTCGCGGATGTGCCCGTGCCGCACGGCGACCGATCATACGCCCCGCCCGAGCACTGCACGTAATTGAGGCAATCGGCGTCCGCCCGCGAGGGCGCCGCGGAGATCTCGATGTGGTCGATCTCCCCGCCATCGGCACCTGTGATGCCCTGCGCGATGATGGCATCCTGGATGGCCTGCGTGAACCGACCCAGCGCACCAAGGTGCGCCATGTCCACCGGGACTGCATCAGCGTGCGTGATGAAGAACCAGTTGCCTCCCCACGCCACGTCCCCCGTCACCATGCCGTACCCCGGTACATCGACAACGACATCGCGTGAATGCAGGTGCGACGGAATGTTCTCGATGGTGACCGCGCCATCGGCGCCGAGCTCCGCGCGCACGGTCCCCACGGGAGTATCGAAGCACGCCACGCCCGGGGACAGCCGGCCCAGATATTCAAGCGTGCGCACCACGCCAATCAACCCATGCCCGCACATGCCGAGGTAGGTGCCGTTGTTGAAGAACACAATCCCCGCCACCGACCCCGGTTGCACGGGAGGCGTCAGCAACGCGCCCACGATCGCGTCGTGACCGCGAGGCTCGCATACAACGGCCCGGCGTAACGCATCGTGCCGCGCACGCAGGTCGTCGCGCCGCTCGGCCATCGTTGCGCCCTGCGGCTGCGGCCATCCGTCCACCACAACGCGCGTGGGTTCCCCTTCCGTGTGCGAATCCACCACGCGAATAGTCGTCGGCGTGTCGACCGTACTCACGACGTCGTCCCCTTTGCGCTGCTTCGCTGTGTGCGAGGCCCACTGCGATGCGACTCGAGAAACGACACGAGTGCACGCCCCGCCTCCAGGATGTGCGCCCGCATGAGAGCCGGTGCCTTCAGCGTATCGCGCCGCTTCACCGCCGCAAGGATGGCACGATGTTCAGTCCGCGCGCGCGACTCGCCGTGCGTGAGCGAGAGCTGCATGCGCAGGTACCTGTCGCTGTGCTGGTGCAGCTTGCTCACGATGCCCAGCGTGAACTGCCTGCACGCCGGCGCATAGAGCGCCGAGTGGAATCGCCAGTTGAGTTCTCCCCATGCCGCGACCTCGCCGGTGCGCAACGCCGTCTCGTACGCGTCGAGGATCTCCGTCGCTCGGCGATGGTCGTCCGGTGCCATCAGGGGAATGGAGCGCCGCAACAGGTCGCTTTCGATGTCGGCACGCAGTTCGAACAGCTCCGTGATTTCTGCCAGAGACAGCGTCGTCACCACCGCGCCGCGATGGGGATGAAAGGTCACGAGCCCCTCTGCCTCGAGCTGCCGGAGTGCCTCTCTCACCGGAATGCGGCTTACGCCAAGCTCCTCGGCAATCGCGTCCTGCCGCAGCGGCTCCCCCTCCGGAAATGCGCCGCGCAGGATGCGCTCGCGCAACGCGTCCAGCGTCATGCCGGTGAGCGTCTGCCGGCGTAGGGGTACCATGCTGCCCATCGGTGGCTCCGCGGCCAGCATGCGCATCACCGCCCGCCCGCCGCGAGGTTCGTGAACAGGTAGCGCGTGAGCAGCGAATACACATGTACGGTGGTCCCGTCGCCCTCGCAAATGCAGTGCGTGCGGTTGGGATAGACCATCATGTCGAACGGCTTGCCGAGTTCCACCAGGCGATTCACCAGTCGCTCGGTACCCTGGTAGTGCACGTTGTCGTCGCCCGACCCGTGCACGATCAGCAGCTTGCCCTTCAGGCCGGCCGCATAGGTGATGGGCGACCCGGTCACGTAGCCCTGCGGGTTGTCCGACACGAGCCCGACGTACCGCTCCTGGTAGATCGTGTCGTAGAGGTGCTGGTCCGGCACCGGTGCCACGGCCATTCCCATGGAGTAGACGTCAGGATACCGGAACATTCCGTTCAACGTGCTGGACCCGCCACCACTCCAGCCCCAGATCGCGACGCGACTTGCGTCGAGATACGGCATCGTGCGCGTGAGCGCGCGCACGGCCTCCGCCTCCTCGCGGCTGCCAATCGTGCCGATGGAGCCGTAGATGACCTTCCGCCAGTCTCGCCCCCTGGGCCCGGGCGTACCGCGCGTATCCACGCTCAGCACGACGTAGCCGCGGTCGGCAATCATGCGATACCACTGGTCTTCCGCACCGCCCCATCGATCGAGCACCGTTTGCGCTGCCGGTTCGCCGTACACATGTACCAGCACCGGATACTTCTTCATGACGTCGAAGTCGCGCGGCTTGATCATCCAGCCATCGAGCGTCACGCCGCCCGCTATGGCAACCTTCAGGAACTCCGTTGGTGATGCAGCGAGTGACGCCGGTGCCGCTCCGCGCCCGAGAACCCGCTGCGACGCATGCGCCGGCAGCGACACGAGGTCCGTAACGCGAGGCCGCGACGCACTCGAGTACGTATGAAAGGCCCAGCGCGCATTCGGCGACACGTCATAGCCGTGCGTGCCCGGTGCATCCGCCGGCGATACCCGCTGCGGCGCGCCCGGCGCACTCAGCGACACCTTGTACAGGTACCGCTGCGTGGCATTGTCCGGCGACGCGATCACGTACAGCCATCCGCCCGCTTCATCAACGGCCGCGATGCTCACCACGTCATACGCACCCGGCGTCAGGAGCCTGGGTGTGCCCCCTTCTCGCGGAGCCAGGTAGACGTGACGCCAGCCGTCCCGCTCACTCACCCACAGGAAGCTCGTGTCTCCCTTCATCCAGCGCACGTCGTCTACGACATCCACCCACGCGCTGTCGCTCTCCGCCAGCACCACGTGTGCCGCACCCGTGCGGGCATTCACGAGCGTCACCCAGTCGTGGTGCTGCGCTCGATCCATGTACTGCACTACCAACTCGTCCGTGCCCGCCCACTCGGCGCGCGGAATGTAGTGCTGCCGGGAATCGCCCTCGAGGTGCGCCCACACAGGCTTGCCGGTTCCATCGGCGCGGATCACGCCAAGCCGCACCGCGGAATTGGTGGTGCCCGCCTTGGGATACTGCACCGGGACAGTGAACGGATACAGCGAATCGGTGGCATTGATGAGCAGGTAGTCGCG
>JAYVNZ010000221.1:0-3349 GCA_043758185.1 Gemmatimonadaceae bacterium
CGTTCCCGGATCATTCCGCTTTGCGGTGAAGGTGCCGCGCGCCATCACGCACGATCAGCGATTGATTGCGACCGACGTGCTGCTGGATGTCTTCATGGAGGAGGTCACCGGGCTCGGTGAGCACCTCGGCCCACTCCTCGTGCAGCTCCCGCCGTCGCTTGCCTTCGAGGCCGAGCGTGACGACGCCTTCTTCGATGCACTGCGCGCCGTGCACGGCGGTATGGTGGCCTGCGAACCGCGGCATCCCAGCTGGTTCACAAGCGACGCGCATGCGTTGCTCGTCCGGCACGGCGTGGCGCGCGTGGCCGCGGACCCCGCCTGCGTGCCGGACGCGGCGCTCCCCGGGGGATCCCCGGCGCTGGTGTATCATCGGCTGCACGGGTCGCCGCGCATGTACTATTCGTCGTACACCGCGGAGCGCCTGACCTCCCTCGAGCGCACCGTGCGTGCACACGCCGCATCCGGCGCATCCACATGGTGCATGTTCGACAACACGGCACGCGGTGCGGCCACAGGCAATGCGCTGGCGCTGCAGGCATCTTGCGCCGGTGCGATGCCGGCCCGATGATACGGTTTCGCGTACCCCGGAGACCAATGCGTTATTCCTCCTGCCTGCTGGTGCTCGTCGTGGGTGCAACCGTGGCGTGTCGCCACCAGGATGCCGACGACAAGGTGCCCATGACCGTCAGCCGGTCGTCCGCAACCGCGCCGGCCGACGTGCCACTGGCCGCGGGCGACATCCGCATCACGAGCGTGGACGGCGGCGTGGACCTCGCCCTGATCGGCGATTCCATCAGTGGTGGACTCTCCCAATCGGCACTCGCAAAGGTGCGTCGCGAAACGGACACGAGTGCCGTGCACGGCTCCGACTTTGAAGCATCCATCGAGAAGATGGTCAAGGGCTCGGTGCAGAGCGCACTCCGCACGCGGGTGTCGTTTCCGTTGTCCGCCGTTCGCGACGTGCGCTACGACGGCAAACGCCTGGTCTTCGACTGGAGCGGCAGGGCGCAGCCAGGATTCGGCCACGTGAATGTGGACAACAAGGATGTGCTCGAGTCGTTCGCGCCGGACGATGCGCAGCGGTTCGTGATTGCGGTACGCGCGCGGAACCGGGAGCGCGGCCACCGCGCTCCACTGTAGGACCATGTCCTCCACCGCACTCCGCCCGCGCTCTGCCACCGAGCTCGTTGACGCCGCGTTCCAGATCCTCCGCGCGCACTACGGACAGTTCGTGATGTGCTCCGCGCTGGCTTTCCTTCCGTGGCTCGTCATCCAGCTGATGTTCCTTGGTGATCCGCAGCAGCTCGTCTCCGCCAATCCGTATGTGGCGCTGGTGGCGCTGTTCGGCCTCTGGATGACGTTCGCCCTCATGAGCGCGGTGATCGTGAGTTGCGCCTCGCAAGCCTACCTGGGCGACCCCATCGACGTCGCGGCGGCGGTGCGTCGCGCGGTGCCGCGACTTCCGCGCGTCATGGCCGTGGCCTTCCTTCGGTACATGCTGCTGTTCCTGGGACTCGTCTGCCTGCTGGTGGGCGCACTCTACGTGGCCGCGCGGTTCTTCGCCCTCATGCCGAGCGTGATCCTGGAGGATGCCTCGGTTGCACACGCCTTCCGGCGCAGCAGCGACCTCTCGCGCGGACGCAAGATGCACATCCTCAACACGCTGGGGCTGGTCGCGATCATCTACTGGGCCATCGCCATCGGCATCATGGTGGTGGCCGCATTTGTCGGCAACGGGGTGGTGCAGGCCGTATCGAGTGCCGCATACACCATGCTCGTGTATCCGGTGATTGCCATCACGGAATGCCTGCTCTATTACGACGCCCGCATCCAGAGCGAGGGATTGGACATCGAGCTGATGACGCGAGAGCTCGGCGTGGCGCCACTGAACGAGCTGGCCGGCCGCTGACGTTCTCCATGTTTGTCACGCAGGTGGCGGCGCGCCAATGGCCTGCGGCCGCCGTGCACGATACGGTGCAGGCCGTGCTGCGCGACGCCGCATTCCAGGGCTCCCTGCGCCGCTCGCTGGCCGACCGCGCGCTCCTGTGGGTCACCGACATCCTTGCGCGCCTGGCGCGCAGGTTCCACGGCGGACCTTCGCTTCGTGCAATCGGGCTGACGATCGCCGCACTACTCGTGCTGTTCATTGTTGTACGCGCATTGACTGCAGCGCGCGCCCGCGACAACCCGTCAGGAGGCGCCGCGCGACGGCGCGGACCCGTGGCCACCACCGACGACCCCTGGCTCGCGGCTGATGCACTGGCGCGGCAGGGACGATTCGAGGATGCCGCGCACGCGCTCTACCGCGGCGTCATCCAGTCCATTGGGCAGAGCGAGCGCCTCAGGCTCGACCCGGCGAAGACGAGTGGCGACTATGCCCGCGAGTTGCGCCGTCGCGGCGCAACGTCGTTCGTGTCGTTCCGTGCGTTCATCGTCCGATTCGATGTCATCGTGTACGGCCACCGGCCTGCCGACGCGACAGCGCTCGACGAACTGCTGCACCTCGCCCAGCCATTCCGCGCACCGGCACGCGCCGCATGACCATCGAGGAGGGTCTCGCGCCAGCCAGCGGGGTCTGGTGGACACGCCCGGGCATCGTGCTGCCCGTGGTGGGCAGCATCGTGCTGATCGTGGCCTTGTTCACCCCACAGGCGACGTCGGGCCGCTTCGGCGACCCGCGGTTGTCGTCGCACCTGGCCAGCGCACTGGGCGCCCGCGTACTGCACGACATGGCCGCGAGGCTCGGCTGGCGCGCAACGCGCGCTGACAGCGTGCCCGCGCCCGCGGCATTCGACGGACACACGATTCACGCGGTTCTGGCACCCGTCACCCCATTGCTGCCCGCCGAGGCCCATGCGTACCTCCAGGCCGTGCGGGGAGGTGATGGGCTCCTGTTCGTGCTGCAGGGGCGGACGCCGTTATCCGATTCGCTGGGTGTCATGCACTCGACCCGCGGTGGCGTGCTGCCCGTGCGCGTGGCCGCGGAGCCCCCCTGCGCGGCGCGGCTTGGGCTTGCGCCACCGCTCTGGCCCGATGCACGCGTACACCTGCTTGGTATTCGCTGGCTGAGGGGCGTGCCGGCGGATCGCGTGGGATTCGCCCCGTTGCAGAACGAGGCGTTCGGATCGCCGCGCCCAGGCGATGCCGCCGCTGGCTTTGCGCTGGGGCACGGACGGGTTGTGGTGGTCGCCGATCCCGACCTGCTGCGCAACGACGTGCTCCGCTACTGCCCGTGGGGCGCAGACACCATCGCCGTGCGCATGCTGGAATGGTTGCGTGCCGGCGGCGCTGTGCCGCGCACCACCATCGTGTTCGACGAATATCACCAGGGATTCGGCTCACGACCCGG
>JAYVNZ010000222.1:0-14495 GCA_043758185.1 Gemmatimonadaceae bacterium
AGAGTGTCGAGGGCTTCCTCAGCCTCCCGGGCGAACCGCTCGCCGCGCCGGCGGGCATCCTCGATGCCGCCGTGTTTCGCAACGAGCGCAATCACCTCCGCCACCTGACCATCAGCGGGCGCGTCTGTAGCGAACAACGCGTCCACCACGCCGCGATCCGTACGGGACAACCGCGGCAGCGCGGCAATGAGTGGCAGGGTCACCTTGTGTTCCTTCAGGTCGAGCCCGGAGGGCTTCCCCGTCACGGACGCCGTTTCCGTGTAGTCCAGGATATCATCGGCCACCTGAAACGCCATGCCGAGTCGCTCTCCGTACGTGCGCAACTCGCGGCGGTACTGCGCCGCACCGCACATTGCGCCGGTTTCGCAGGCCGCGCTCAGCAACGATGCGGTCTTGGCCTGGATCAACAGGTCGTAATCCTCTACGGTGAACGCGAGCGTATCCACGGCGGCGAGCTGGCGCATTTCCCCGATGGTGAGTTGCGTCGACACCTGGGTGAGCACCCGCATCAGGTCCAGGTCACCCAGACTCACCAGCGCTTCCAGCGCGCGCGAGTACAGGAAATCCCCCATGATCACGCTCACCTGGTGACTGAACAGCGAGTTCACCGTGGGCAGGCCGCGCCGCAGTGCCGAGTGGTCCACGGAGTCGTCGTGCACCAGGGACGCCAGGTGCATCAGCTCCAGCACCGCCGCGAGCGTCACCACGCGATCATCCGGCGCCTCCGCCGTCTCGCTCGCAAGCAGGGCAAGCGTAGGTCGAAACATCTTGCCGCGAATCTGGAGCAGGTGCGTGCTCACCTGCTCGATCAGCGGCTGATCCGCGGTCACCACGCGGCGCATTTCCAGCACCACGGCCTCGAGGCGCGCCTGCACGGGCGCCTGGATCTCACGCAATGCGGCCGTGGCAGGCGTGCGTGTGCGCAACGCCGCCCCGGTCACGTTGCCGCTCCTTCCACTGCCGCGAGCCGCTCACCAACATCCTGGAACTGGATGTCGACCACGAAGACACGCTGGTAGTACTCGATGGCCGCGTCACGCTGGCCACGCTCCTGTGCGCACCGGCCCAGCAGGTACAACACACCAATGAGCTGGCTCTCATTCATGCCCGGCTCGTGCAGCGCGCGGCCAAGGATGGTTGCCGCCATGGGATACTGTTCCTTCTCGATGAAGCAGAGGCCCAGGGCTTCGTAGGTGGGCACACGGTTGGTGGGGGCGCGTAGCGCCTTTTGAAACTCGGAAATGGCCTCGTCCAGCAGGCCCATCTCCTTGAAGGCCACGCCGAGATCATAGTGGCTCTGGTGGTCCTCCTCCTCGACATTCTCGGAAATGCCCTGCTTGAACTTCTTGAGCATGTCCTGGAAATCTGCCTCTTCGTCGCCGGTCGGTTCCTGCTCGGCGACCACCATCCGCGTGTCCTTGGGCGCCTCATCGTCCCGCAGCCAATCTCCAAGGTTGATGAACTCGTCATCCGGCGTGGGACCCGATGCGGAGGGCATGGAAGCGATGGGTGTCGATGCGCGTGGCATCCCCACCGTCTTCCGCGGCGCGGGCTGGGCCGGCTCTGCTGCCGGTTCGACCGGAAAGTTCTCGAGTGCCGCCTGCGCACGCAGGTCTTCCGGCGACAGGTCGATGACGCGTTGGTAGATGGCGCGTGACTTGTCCACCTGTCCGGCCCTGAACAGTGCGTCGGCCAGCTGGAGGTACGCCTCGATCAACTGGCTGCGATCGTCCGTGCGGAACGCGTATTCGACGCGCTTCTGGTGATGTCGCACAGACGCCGGATTCAGCAGCACGATCTCATCCGCGAGCTTGGAGGCGGCGATGAGGTCGTCGCCCCGCTCGAAGCCCACCATCGCGGTCTCGAGCTCGCGCAACCCGCCCTCTCGGTCTCCAGACTCGAGCATGGCTTCGGCCAGCCGGCGACGCAGCGCATGATCGTCGGGGTCGGCTTCGCACAACGCCTGCAGCAAGCCCACGTCCTGCGCCGCAATAACGGTGGACTGGCGGCGCGCCGGGACTGGTGCCGTGGGCGCTTCGTACTCGTCCTCATCGACGATAGTATCCGCTCCGCGATCGTCCGCATCCACCGCGCGATCGTCTGTATCCGCCTCGTCGTCGAGCACGACGAATGGCAACTCCTGGACAGCTGGCAGGTCGAATTCGACGGCCTCGATTTCGACACTGTTCCGCGAGAGGTCGCCCACCGCCTCGCCGGCATGCGGGAGGTCGAGATCCATGAATGGAACGTCGTAGACCCTCGTCGTCCCCGACGCAGGGGTGCCATCGGGCATGATGAAATCGAGTTCACCGCCAATGGACTCCCCGTCGTCCGCAAGATCAGCGGAATCAGTGGCGTCGTAAACAAGGTCCACCGCGTCGCTGTCGTTCCCGTCGTCGTGATCGTCCAGCATCGGGAGGCCCATCGTGGCCGAGCTTTCGCGCGGATCAGCGATGTGCTGCTGTGTGGCCGGCTCGTCGCCGAGGTCGCTTTCGCCGAAATCCACGAGATCCGGCGACTCGTGCCCGGATTGCCCGGGCGACAGGTCGAGATCGAGGAGGTCGTCCGCTGGAGGAACGGTTGCGGCAGGTGCGGAACTCGTCCCGGTGCCGAAGCTCGTGGGCTCGAAATCGAGGAGATCGCCGGACGACTCCGGCGGGGCGGCGTCGAAGGCCGTGCTCTCGAGTCCGTCGAGCAGGCCGCCGGTGGACATGCCGCCGGAGTTTCGCTCGAACTCATCCGAGCGCGACAGGCCGTCGAGCACCGCAGGCTCGATCACCGGTGTCTCCAGGATAGTCGCGAGGCGGTCTGGCGGCGCCTGGGCGGCCATCGGCAGCGTCGGGGACACCAGGGGAGTGGCATGCGGATCGACAAACGGGGCGGGTCGCATACGCTCCACCTCACCTGTGTCGATGATGCTCAGCCCCTGCGTCGCACGCTTCGCGAGTGCCTGCCGAGCCGGCGCCTGGTCGTTGAGATCGAGGAACACCAGGCCGGCGGATGCGTGGCGCGGCGCGTCACCCAGTTCGCGCGGCTCCGCATTGGGGTCAATCGCCTTCATCCGCTCAACGGTGGCGCGGGCCTCCGCCGTCCGGTTTTCGTGCGAATACCGCACATACAGCACCTGCAGCTGCTCGATGGCCTCGTCGGAGCGGCCCGCCTTGGAGAGCTGCTCCGCCAGCATGAGGCGGATGTCGTCCTGGTCCGGGCACAGGTCGGCGAACTCCTTCAGCGCACGAAATGCCTCGTCGATCTTTCCCGAGGCCTGCATGCGGTCTGCATACTCGAGGAAGTTCTTCTTGGCGTCGCTCTTGAATCCCTTCTGCGCGCTGATCTTTCCGAGCTTGTAATAAACGGTTGCGCGGCCGGGCGAATTCCTGAGGATCTTGTTACAGAGCGCGATGGCGTTGTTGTGAAAACCGCCCTCGGCATAGCGGTCGACTGCCTGCTCGTAATAATCCACGGCGTCGCCGACGCTTCCCTGCTTCAGGTACAGGTCGCCGACACGGTTGAACAGCGAGACGTCGACTTCCTCGTCGGACGACTGATAGCCGTCCAGAATCTGGACGTACACTGCCAAGGCCTTGTCGAACTGCTTCTTCAGCTCGAAATCGGCTGCCTTTTTCTTGAGCTTGACGACATCTGGCATCAGGGACGATCGAGCTCGGCAAGGGTCGTCCCCAGCCTCTCTGCAGAGGGGGGATTCAGAGGCCAGAAGTTAGCGGTAAGTCATGGACGTGACAAGGTTTGCCTCGCGCCCACGAGGCTCGGCAGCGTCCGGACCCGTACCAGTAGGGGATCTCGCGCACGTCGCCGACAGCCCAGAGTACGAGGTCCGCGGAAAATCCCGGCGCGATCTGGCCTAGCCGGTCGGCCAATCCCAGTGCCGCCGCACCGTTGACAGTGGCCGCCACGAATGCCTCCGCAACGGAGAGGCGGAGTTGGCTCACGGCGAGCGTGAGGATGAGGGGGAAGTTGGTCGTGGGGGATGTTCCCGGATTGAAGTCGGTGGCGAGCGCGACGGCGACGCCGGCGTCGATGAGGCGGCGCGCCGGGGCCTGCGTCGCCTTGCCCAGGAAGAGCATGGTGCCGGGCAGCAAGGTTGCGACCGTTCCTGCGGCCGCGAGCGCTGCAATGCCCGCGTCGCTGACGGCGGCGAGATGGTCGGCGGAAGTGGCACGCAATTCACCGGCAAGCTCCGCGCCGCCCGCCGTGGTCAATTCGTCTGCGTGCAGCTTGATCCCCAGCCCTGCCGAGCGTGCCGCGAGCAGGATGGTCCGGGATTCGTCGACAGTGAAGACGCCGGGCTCGCAGAACACATCAGCGAAACGCGCCAATCCGTCGCGGGCGATGACTGGCAACATCTCGTGCAGGAGGAGCTCGAGATATTCAGCACGACCCTGTGGACGCTCACGATACTCGAGTGGCACTTCGTGCGCGCCCAGCCATGTGGGGACGATGCGCAGCGGCAATGTATGGGCAAGGCGTTGAATCACCTGCAGCGTACGAATCTCGTCGGCCAGGCTGAGTCCATAGCCGGACTTGACCTCCACGGTGGTGACGCCGGACGCGGCGAGTGCGCGCAGGCGCGGCGCCGCAAGGGCGACAAGGTCGTCCGCGGTGCGCGTGCGAAGGTCGCGCACGGAGGCGTGGATGCCACCGCCGCGCCGCGCAATCTCCATGTAGGGCACCCCGGCTGCGCGCTGCTCCTGTTCCTCGTAACGCGCGCGGCCGAAGATGGCGTGCGTGTGGGAGTCAACGAATCCCGGCGTGAGTACGCCGCGTTCGCAGTCGATGATGACGGCGTCAGGATGCTCCGCGCGGAGCGTGGCTTCGACGTCCACGCCGGCGATGGTGTCGTCGCGCACCAGCACGGCCATGTTGGTGGTGACCACGGCGTCTGCCATGGCACGTCCCCTCCGCGCGTGCGCCTCACCCGCGCACGTCACCACCTGCGACGCGTTGACGAACAGCAGGGAGTGATTGCTCATGCGATGGCGTGCGGGCGGCCCATCACGTCTCGCACGCGGGAGAGTCGAAGGGGCGCCTGCGCTTCCCCTCGGCACGCATAGAAGCACGCGTTGCAGTCGATGGGGGCGTACGCCCGGTGGTCTCGCCAGTGGAAGTCCGTGGGAAAATCCGGACAGCGCTTCACGTGACCGGTGGGGTCGATGTGAATGGTGCGCTGCCCCGAGCGGCACGGCTCGGAGATTTCTCCGCGCGCCCACCGCGGGATCTGCTCCAGGTAGGCGTCGGAGTTGGTGATTACGCCTCGATGCCTGCGCTTGAGGTCGAGGAGGCGAGCGATGGCGTCGCTGAGTGCGGCCTGCACCGGCGCGCCGAGGACGTGATCGCGGTTGCCGTTCTTGGCATCGGTATAGACGCTGAAGTTGACGCCACATCCCAGCGACGCCGCGCGTTCCACGATCGGCAGCAGCTGGTCCAGGTTGTCATCCTTGATGACCGTGTTGAAGCGGATGTTGTCGATGCCGCGCGCGCGCATGCCGTCCACGGCGCTGAAGATCCGTTCCGTCAAGCCGGGAATGCCCCGCGCCACGTCGTGACGACCATCGAGATAGTCGAGCGAGATGTTGAACTGGTGGATGCCGGCATCCCACAGTGACGTGGCGCGCTCCGGCGTGAGCATGCCACCGTGCGTGATGAGCGTGACGTACTTGAGGCGCACCGCGGCGTCCACGGCGGCAACGATGCCTTCGAGATCGCGACGCATGAGCGGCTCGCCGCCGGTGAACGTGACGAGCATCGGATTGAAGTGGCGGGCGGCGTCCGCGTACGACGCCAGCTCGTGCTCACGTGCCTGCGCGGGCGTCTTCCAGTAGTCGCAGAATCCGCAGCGGGCATTGCAGCGCAGCGTGACCTCGAAGTGCACCAGGAGTGGACGCTTGCGCATCGAGAGCCAAGCGTACTTGCCGAGGAAGAGCGGCACGTGCCACGGCTTGAACCGTGCCGAGAGCATCAGCGCGCCATCGGCATCACGATGCCCGTGCGCGCCGCCGTCTCGCGCGCGGCCGCATAGCCGGCGTCTGCATGGCGCACCACGCCGAGGCCCGGATCGTTGGTGAGCACGCGCTGGAGCCGCTCGCGCATCTCGGACGTCCCGTCCGCGATGATGACTTGTCCCGCATGCAGCGAGTTGCCGATGCCCACGCCACCACCGTGATGAAAGGAGACCCAGGTTGCTCCGCTGGCCACGTTGAGCAGCGCATTGAGGATGGGCCAGTCGCTCACGGCGTCGCTGCCATCGAGCATCGCTTCGGTTTCGCGGAAGGGCGACGCCACACTTCCGGTATCGAGATGATCGCGCCCGATGGCGATGGGCGCGCTCAACTCGCCCGACGTGACGAGGTCATTGATTGCCACCCCGAATCGCGCACGGTCTCCCTGCCCCAACCAGCAGATGCGCGCGGGAAGCCCCTGGAACCTGATGCGCTCCCGCGCGAGGGTGATCCAGCGCCGCAGCTGCGCGTCGTTTGGAAACAGCTCGAGCACCAGGTCGTCCGTGCGGGCGATGTCCGCGGGATCGCCGGAGAGGGCCACCCAGCGGAACGGCCCCTTCCCTTCGCAGAACAGCGGACGGATGTACTCCGGAATGAACCCCGGAATCTCGAACGCATCGGTGACACCGGCGTCGAGTGCCACGGTGCGAAGGTTGTTGCCGTAGTCGAACGTGATGGCGCCCGCGCGCTCGAGCGCGAGCATGGCCCGCACGTGTCGCACGGCCGTGGCGGTACTGCGCGCGATGTACGCATCGGGGTCTCGGCCGCGGAGGTCCGCCGCGTCGTCCAGCGAGAGCCCATCGGGGATGTAGCCGCGCAGCATGTCGTGGGCGCTGGTCTGGTCCGTGAGGACGTCGATGCGCAGTCCGCGCTGCACCAGGGACTCGAGTGCCGGCGCGGCATTCATCACCACGCCAATGGAGAGCGCACGTCCCGCGCTCCGCGCCTCTTCGGCACGGGCAATGGCATCGTCGAGCGACGAAGCCTTCACGTCGCAGTAGCCGGTCTCCAGCCGCTTGTCGATGCGTGATTCGTCCACGTCGAACGCGAGGATGACGGCGCCTTGCATGGTCGCAGCCAGCGTCTGTGCGCCGCCCATGCCACCCAGCCCGGCGGTCACCACGAGGCGACCCGCGAGCGAGCCGCCGAAATGGCGATCCGCCACGGCGCCGAATGTCTCGTACGTGCCCTGCACGATTCCCTGCGAGCCGATGTAGATCCACGATCCCGCCGTCATCTGGCCGTACATCATCAGGCCCTTCCGTTCCAGCTCGCGGAAGTGCTCCCACGTAGCCCAGCGTCCAACGAGGTTGGAGTTGGCGATGAGTACGCGCGGAGCGCCCGCGTGCGTGCGGAATACGCCGACGGGCTTGCCACTCTGCACCAACAGTGTCTCGTCGTGCTCCAGGGCACGCAGGCTGTCGACGATGGCGTCGAACGCGGGCCAGTTCCTGGCCGCTCGGCCCGTGCCGCCATAGACCACGAGTTCATCCGGACGCTCCGCCACATCCGGGTCCAGGTTGTTCATGAGCATGCGCAGCGCGGCCTCCTGCTGCCACCCCTTGCACGAGATGGCGCTGCCGTGCGGTGCGCGTACGATGCGCGCACCCATGCCGTGGCCGGCCGGTGTCGCGGTCATTCCGCCCGCACGCCGGCGGTGAAGTGGCCGCCTTCAATGGCGTCCGCCAGGACACGCACGTCGGTGGAGAGCACGCGGTCCTGAACGAGTGGCGCGACGAGCGCGCGCACGAGCCGGTGGCCGTGCGCAGCGCCGCGGCCCGCGCGCAGCGGCAGCCGGAAATCCAGCCCCTGCGCAGCGCACATCAATTCGATCGCGAGAATATTGCGCACGTTTCCCACGATGCGGCGCAGCTTCCAGGCGGCGCCCATCGCCATCGGCACCTGGTCTTCCTTGTTGCCGTCGGTGGGAATGGTGTCCACGCTGGCGGGATGCGACAGCACCTTGCACTCGCTGGCCAGCGACGCCGCAGTCACCTGCGCCATCATGAATCCCGAGCTCACGCCGGCGTCCCGCGTCAGGAACGGTGGCAGGCCCTGGTTGAAGTCGGGATGCACCAGGCGATCGATGCGACGCTCAGAGATGGTGGCGAGGTTGGTCAGCGCAATGGCGAGGAAATCGAGCGCCATGGCAACAGCCTGGCCATGAAAGTTGCCACCGCTCAGGAGCTCCGCCGTGTCCGCGAACACGAGCGGATTATCCGTTGCCGCATTGAGTTCCCGGCCAATGACGCCGGCGCAGAAGTCGATGGCGTCGAGTACAGGACCGTGGACCTGCGGCATGCAGCGGAGTGCGTACGGGTCCTGCACGCGCGGGTCATTATTGCGATGCGACTCGCGAATCTCGGAGTCCCGCAGCAGTTCGCGCAGGAGCGCGGCGCTGGCAGCCTGTCCGAGTTGTCCGCGCGCATCCTGGATGCGGGCGTCGAAGGCCACGGGCGAGCCCATCAGCGCCTCGAAGGACATCGCGCCAGCCAGGTGTGCAACCTGCCACAGCCGGTGCGCGTCCACGACGGCGAGCGCGGCGATGCCGGTGTGCGCCTGTGTCCCGTTGATGAGGGTAATGCCCTCCTTGGGACCGAGCGTCACTGGCGGGATGCCAGCGCTGGCGAGGAACACCGCTGCGTCGCCGGTGTCGCTGCCGCAGTGAAGCGTTCCCTCGCCGATGAGCGCGAGCGCAAGATGGGCAAGGGGCGCGAGATCGCCGCTGGCGCCCACACTGCCCTGCTCCGGCACTGGCGGATAGAGGCCGGCATTGAGCATCGCCATAAGCGTCTCCACCAGCACGGGCCGCGCGCCCGAATACCCCTTCGCAATCACGTTTGCGCGCAGCAGCATCATCGCGCGGGCCTCGCGTTCCGGCAGCAGCGGCCCGACACCACACGCATGGCTGCGTACCAGGTTGACCTGCAGTTCATCCAGCCGGTCGCGTGGAATGGCAACGTCGGAGAGCTTGCCGAAGCCAGTCGTGACGCCGTACGCCACGGCGTTTGCTGCCACGAGGGTGGTCACGACCTCCTGCGCCCGGAGCATGCGTGTGCGCGCCGCGGGCGCGAGTTCCACCGGCGCCCGACCAATGGCAACGGCCACTACGTCGTCGAGCGTGAGCGACTGTCCATCGATGGTGACCGGGGCGGGCATACAGGCAATGTCAGCGCCGTGCCCCACGGAGACAAGGCCGCTGCAACGCGCGGTGTGCTAGCGGCCCAGCCCCTCGTTGCGATATGTCGCCTTGTGATAGTCGAACTTCAGCTCGGGCTCGGCCTTCAGCGAGATCAGGAAGTTGAACGCGAAGCTGCCATTGGGCGACTGCGTGAACGCGAAGATCGCGCGCCAGTCATGCAGGTCACGCTGGAGGCTCACGATCTGGCTCGCGAAGTTGCGCGCCTCGAAGTCATACTGCGTCTGCCAGCTGGCCGCCCAGCGCTCCGTGAGGTTGAAGCTCAGGTTGCTGCCAAGCGACGTGGTGGGCGGCGTGAGGTAGATGGGCGCGCCGATCGCGCCGGAACCGAGGGGTACGGTGGGTGCCGGGTTGGTGCGGGCATTCGCCACACACTGGTCGTACTGGAGGCGCAACACGGGCGTGTTGAGCAGCGCGCACTGGAGCGCGGGATCGAACTGGATGATGTTGCTGCCGCCCACGGGCGGCCGCTGGCGCGCCGACGTGAACGTGAACGACGACTGCCATCCCTTCGTGGCGACGGGAAGAAAGGCCGAGTTCCGTGCACTCCGGCCGGCGACGGGCTGGGATTCGATCTGGCGCTTGTACCGGTCATCGGCCGATGGCTGCAGGCCCGGAGTCGCGCCATCCAGCGACGGAACGGCCTTGCCGAAGATCCGTGCGAACACCGCAAAGGGATTCGCGGTGTTGCTGAACGAGAATGAACCCGTGATGCGCTCGCGATACGGCTTGAACACCGCCGAATCACTCAGCGTGGAGCCCTGGAACAGCGAATAGTCGACGCCCACGTCGACCCCGGGCAGCAGGTCCGAGCGCAGCGTATAGCCGAAGTTCTGCGTGGTGAGCCCCCGGATGGCCGAGTGCGTGTACCGCGCGCGCTCGAAGTCGTAGGCGAGCGACGTGAAGTTGAGCGAGAGCAACTTCAGCTTGTCGCCCGCCTCGGGATTGGAATCGTTGGTCGAACGCGTCTTGGCCTCGAAGTTCGTCGAGAGGCCGAAGGAGAGAGCGTTCTGCGCAAGCGCGCCGAGGTATCCCGTAGTGTCGCCCGTGGCGCGGCTGTACTTCGTGCGTCCGATGGCTGCCAGGTACGCGTTCTTCACGTCGCTGTGCGGCGCGTACGAGTAGCTCACTGTGGGTGCGACCGAGTGACGGATCGCGCGGAACGGGCCAAACGGGATCTGGTCGAAGATGTGGAACAGCGTTGGCGATGCGGAGAGCCCGAACGTGGGTCGCTTGCTCTGGCACACCCATTGGCCACCCGTCCGCTCGTTGCGGAGGCAGAATGGGCCGCCGTCCACGTTGGCCAGCGAGAGCGACTGCGTGAGGTTGAAGTTGTTGCGTGCCAGCGCCGGCAGCGTGAACGACGGATTCCAGTTCACTTCGCTCTTGTACGTCTGCGCATAGATGCGCTCCGTCTCGGCCCCGGTGATCACATCGGTCACGATCTGGCGCTCGGGAAAATCATTCTGTGCGCTGCTCACCGAGAGCTGGTTGCCCACATTGTAGCCGAACACGGTGAGTGGCGTGTCGAAACTCAGGGAGCTGTTGCGCGAGCTTCGCCGCAGCGTGTCGCCAAAGATCGTGTCTCGGCCCGACGCCGTGGTGCCCGAGCGCAGCAGCAGTCCCAGCGCGGAGGGCTGGTCGATTCCCAATACCTGCGACGAGGAGTAGCTGAGGTTTGGCGTCCACGACAACCAGCTGCCCAGGTTGAGCGGGCTGGTGGTGAGGCTGACGGTCGGAAACGTGCGGTCCAGCTGGGTGCGCCCCGGGTACTGCTTCTGCGACGCACCGAGGCTGATGGACGCCGGACCGACCTTCTGCTGGTAGTTGGCTTGCGACGCGATGGTGGCGAGCGACGAATACGGGTTGGTGGTGAGCCGACGCTGCAGGTCCGTGTTCTTCACCAGGTTCACGTTCATCGACAGCGAGCTGTTGCGCGTGAACTGCTGCTGGTGTCCCCAGCTCAGCGCGGTGTTCTTTGCGCCATTCGTATGCGTCTCGCTCAGGGCCAGGTTGCCAGAGATGTAGCGCTCCAGCCACTTGTAGCGGAACTCGCCATTGTACTTCATGTACCCCGCATCGCCGGACAGCACGCCCGTCTCGCCCGCGGAGCTCCGCCAGTCGAGCGACACCTCCGTGTCGATGAAGTCATTGATGGCGAAGTAATAGCCGAGCCCCTCCACGTTGCGGCGGTACGAGGGACTGTTGCGCACGATGTCGCTGACCCCGACGTTGGGCGCAATGAGGCCACTCCGGCGTCCGCTCCGTATGTCCTGAAACAGGAAGGGCAGCCAGAGCACGGGCACATCGCCGATGTACAGGACCGCCGGCCGCGCGACGACGAACGACCCCGTGCGCTTGATCTCGCGCGCCTTGAAGTAGTAATCCGGGATCGAGTCGTCGCAGGCCGTGACCGTGCCGTTGCTCAGGTACAGCGTCGCATCGTTCGCGCTGCGCACGGAGTCCTTCGACAAGGCGACGGTGGAGCGCTCGCCCGTGATGGTCAGCGTCTCCCCACTCTGCGGAATTTGCGTCTTGAACCCCGTCAGCGAGGCACGACGGGTGCCGAGGTCGTAGGTGGCAGGCCCGGCGCTGGTCAGCGGTGCCTGTCCCGGCGCGGAAAACACATTGTTCCGCTTGTTTTTTTCCGTCCCGACGCGGATCGAGTTGCCCGAGCCGCTGTAGGCAATGGTGTCCGACTTCACCAGGACCGAATCGCGCAGGCTCATCGCCCGCTGCGTCAGCATGAACGCCCGCGTCACGGCGTCGAACGTGATGATGCCGCCCTCGTAGCGCGAGACCTTGTAGCCCGGCAGCCCCAGCAGGCGCTGCATCACGGAATCTGGTGGCGCGAACGTGGGCATCGTGAGCGAATCACGCTTGGCTGCACTGTCGCCGCGCGCCCCGAGGGTGTCGGCGCGCGTGCGGATGGTGTCTGAACGCGCCTGCAAACCGCGTGAAGACGGTCGGCCGCTGACCTGCGCGCCCGCGACCGAGGTTCCGCACACCACGAACCCCACCACCAGCCACACGAACCGCACGGGCATCACGCCAGCGCTCCCGCGTCCTCTGCCTCGTCGGCGAGACGCTTCTTTTCGCGCTTGCGGAACACGAAGAACGAGAGACCGATGCTGAACTCGTACAGCAGGTACAGCAGCACCGTCAGCACGACGTTCGTCACGAACAGGTCGCCCGGCGTGATGAAGGCGGCCACCACGAACGAGCCCACCAAAGCGTGGCGGCGATAGCGTCCAAGGAACTGCGGTGTGACGAGCCCGAAGGTGGACAGCAGCAGGATGACGATGGGCAACTCGAACACCGCGCCGATGGCGAGCACGAGCGCGATGACGAAGCCGAAATACTCGCTGGCCGTGATCATCTGGTCGAATGCATCGTCGCCGATTCCCGTGAGGAATCGCAGTGTCATGGGCAACACCAGGTACCACGCGAGCGCGGCGCCGCATACGAAGAGCATCACCGCGCCCACGATGACCGGTACGCCGATGCGCTTCTCGTGCCGGTGCAGCGCCGGGGAGAGAAACGCCCAGACCTGGTAGATGATGACCGGCAGCGCGAAGACGATGCCGCCGATGAGGGCGGTCTGCATCAGGATGGAAAAGCCCTCGCCTGGATGCGTGTTCATCAACCGGCGGCCATGCAGGTACGGAAGGATGGGACCCTGCAGCCACCGCAGTACGGGGCGCTCGAACCGGAGCAGCAGTGCGAACGAGGCCACCACGCCCGCGACGAGCGCGCCGAGCGCGTAGATGATGCGCCAGCGAAGCTCCTCGAGGTGGTCGAGAAATGGCATCTCGGCCGCATTGGTCATCGTCGTCTCTTCCACTGCCACCTATCGAATGGACCGGAGCTGCTCCCTGGCGAGCGCAGCTTCGTCCGACCGCGGATACTCCCTGATGATCCGCTCGAACGCCGCGCGTGCCGCCGCCGTCTGGCCGGCGGACTTCATGGCAAGCGCACGCTTGTACCACGCCGTGGCCGCCCTGGGCGACCTGGGATACTTCTGAATGACGAGTGCGTATACCGAGTCCGCCGCCGCGAGGTTCCGTTCGGCCGCATATGTCTCCGCAATGTAGACCATCGCCTCGGGCGCATCGTCCGTTGTTGGGTAACTGCGGAGCAATTCCTCGAAGCCGCGCCGCGCCACCCCCGTGGCTCCCCGCCGCAGTTGGTCCACGGCGCCCTGGAACAGCTGGGCTGGACCGGGACCGACGGGTGCGGGATGCGTCGTATCGCCAGGCACCGCCGTGACCGCTCCTGCCACGCTGTTTCGCTCCTCCAGCGATGCCCGCAGTTCCTGGAGCCGCCGCTGGCTCTGCCCACTCAGCTCCTGGAGCTGGAGGATCTGGCGACCCATCTCGTAGTGGTCGTTCTGCACATCGCCCTGCAACTTTGCCAGGCGAGCACTCACCGCATGGACGGAATCATTGTCGCGGGCCACCTGCGCGACGATCTGCGCAATCGCCCGGTCGAGCTGCACGCGCTGCGCCTCGGCATTGGCGGCGGCCGCCTGGTCCATGGCGCTCAGCTGCGTTCGCAGGAGCGCGACGTCACCCTTGGAGGCGAGACATCCGGACAGCAGCAGACCCGCGAGCGGCGCCACGGCGCGGAGGCGACTCATGATCGCGGACGCATCAACGCGCCCGACGCGTTCGACGCCTCGAACTCCGCCCGACGGTTCTGGCCGTACGAACCGGCATCGGTGCCGGTCGCCAATGGCTGCGAATCCCCGAGACTCTGCGCCGACAACCGACTCTCCTGCACGCCCTTGCTCACGAGGTACCGCTTTACCTGCGCGGCGCGGCGCTGCCCGAGGGCAAGGTTGTATTCCGCCGTACCCTGCTCGTCGGTATGGCCGGTGATGACCAGCGTCACCGCCGGATTGGCCTCCAGCACGGCGGCCTTTGCATCCAGGACCAGCCGCGCGTCATCGCGGAGTGCATCCTGGTCGTAGTCAAAGTAGATGCGCTGCGTCAATGACTGCCTGAGCACGGTCTGCACACGCTGTGCATCCGCATCGGATCCGCCGTTTCGCGCACTGGTCAGCGAGTCCGCGCGTCTCCGCGCGGCGGCAGCGGCAACCGAATCAGCACGCCGCATGGCGCCGTTGTCGGACACGGACACGGTGGTGGGTACCGGCGCCGGCTCGGGCTTCTTCCGGCATGCACCCAACTGGGCGGATACCACGAGGACGATGAGGGACACGACGGCGTGCTTGCGAATCATGCGGGGTCTCGTGTGAGTAGAATCCGGCGGCCGAG